>JALNXR010000079.1 GCA_023230265.1 Bacteroidales bacterium
TATCTGGCAAACATATGAACGCGAGAATCTGGGGGAACTTTCAGCCCTCGCCTTCTCTCAGGTACCGAGCAGCAGCTTAACGATAACCGGATTTTTCGTCAAGCTCGAAAAACTGGATCATCGAGTAATACCACTTTAAATGCAAAAAATTCAGCCCAATTAATCGGGGAATTATTCAGGTTTTGATATTGGCAAATTATCTGAAATTTTAAACTTTTGCTCAAAGGTTCTGATTCATTTCTTTGTATTCCTAACAAAAAATTCGTGTCATTGTCTGGACAATGCCAGGCTATATCCCTGTGAATATCGAGAGTTAGAAAGGTAAGCGGGATTGTAAGACTTTTTGCCACATTTGCTAATATACCTAAATATAGTGGTCTTTCCCTATCAAAATAAGGCGTCTCCCTCATACACAAAAGCGATTAAATGATTTATTTTATTAAAAAAATCAAGCGCCCTATTTCAGGCTTTCCTCATTGTGGGCAAAGAGTGCCCCACACCAGTTGGGCGTTTCATGTTTTGATGCGAAATGCACTAAATGCCGGGCCACCATGGCGCGGGAGTAGGTTATACAACAGAATTAACCAGATAATATTTAAAGGAGTTTTCCCTATGCAGACGTCAACACGTGAATACAACAAGGCCAAAATCAGAACCGTGCGAGTCAAGTATCCACAAATTGACAAAAAAACCGTACAAAATTTCTGCGCCAAAATTGACAACGAAACCATCTACCTGATAGACGAAATCCGCAGAAAATATCCCAGTGAAACCAATGCCTCGATTCTTACGAAGGCTATTCGTAGTATTTATGATCGAACCTGCAGGTCTATTGGCTCCTAGCACGCAGCCCCGTAAACAGCTTTATTCCACCCATAGTTCCTCTATAGAAAGGTAAGCGCTTAATAATCCCCACCCCATCATATCGGTGTGGCGAGGAGGGGGCGGTCTGCAATAGATGCGGCGAAGTCAGAAGGTCTTATTCTTGAACCAGGACCTGATATTACCAAAATATTCGCTCGAAAACTGGCGTCGCTGTTATTCCGTTTGGGCTTGTGATACCTGCTATTCCATTCAAACTTCAGCCTTCCTGAAATTCTTCGATGTTCATTTCATATCTGGCATTATTCCTGAATGCATTCACGTTGTGATCATGGCAAGGTATGTCAACACGCTTTGAAGACCATACTACCGAAAAAAGTTGAAAAAAGATATTCTCACTTGCAAATTGCTGATCTTGTTTGTACTATTCCTATCGTGAAAAAATAACAGCGCCTCAGTTCTACAAGATTTTATCCATTATCCCGGTTCATTTGATCTCGAAATATTTTCTACTCTACATCGGTATCCGATTTATCTGCAGCTGGCTTTCCATGAAGGACAATGGTTAAAACGCAATTCTTGAATAGTTATACGGTTTCCGGTTATTATGCCGAAATGAATGTTAAACAGTTAGAAACAACATAATTTTGTCGAAAATTCGACGAAAATAATTTCTGGGCAGTGTAGATAACCAGAAACTGCTTAATCACTTGTTAGCATTCAAAGTAGAAAATGATGCATGATATAACAAAAGCTCTATTGGAAAGAATCAAGCCTTATCCTGTTGAGTATTTATACAAGTACCGTTCGTTGAATTCTATAGGTCTTGAGGATATTCTTATAAAGAATGAGATTTATCTTTCTGAGCCAACAGCATTTAATGATCCATTTGATTGTAAACCTTTGCTTGTGACATATACAAGTGCGTTTAAAAGAAACCAATTTTATAAATCTTTAGTGAAGCACAGATTCCCAAACGCCACCAAAGAACAAATTAAAAGAGAACTGAAAAACAATCCAAGATTCCGTAAAATAAGAACACGTAAATATCTTGAAAATGAATTATTTCAGATTTTTATAAAGGACTTTGGTGTATACTGCCTTTCTGAAGTGCCAGATGATATCTTAATGTGGTCTCATTATTCAGAATCTCATAAAGGGGTATGCTTGCAATTCAAGGCAACCATTGAACGCACACTTTTTTGGGAGTCATATAAGGTGACTTATCAGGAAAATTACCCAGCAGTAAATATAATGAATATTAGTAATTATGATCAATTTTTTAATTTCTTTGCTACAAAATCCGAACATTGGGAATATGAAAAAGAACGGAGACTTATTAAGACACCGCAAGAAGGTGGTGCTGGAATATACACATTTCAACCAGAGCTTCTAACGGGTGTGATTTTAGGTGCGAAAATATTGCCGGAAGATGAAAAGATGATTAACGATTTGGTTTCGAAAAGGAAAAGACCGGTAAATATTTTTAAGGCACAAATGAACAGTAGGGCTTATAAGTTGGATATAAAGGAAATAAATTGCTAACCATCCGGTTTCACCAGATCGCAGGGGCCGGGGCGTTTTGGAAGCTTTTGGGTTAACGTAATTCATCGATATTTAGAAATTTTTAGTAGCCCCTGCGCCAGGTGATCCGGGGCGTTATGCAATAAAATTAATATAGGTGATACGATATGAAAAAAATACTAACAGCCATTCTACTATTGCTTTTGTTTTCAATTAATTCATCAGCTACGCCAGCTAATCAAGAAACCATAGATCTAAAATTGCTAAATACAGCTTCACGGATTGGATATACATCATCAAGGCTACAAGAAAATTACGACGATTTAATATCTGTGATAAAAACATTAGAAAACTTTGATGACATGTATGTATTGTCTGGAGTATCTAAAAACATATTAGGTGTTTATTATATTTGCTATTACGAGAAAGACCTATTAGCGACATACATACTTATAGATAAAAAATTTATGAATGGATATTTAAAGCTTGGTTCAGAAAGACTGAAAACAAGCATAAGCAGAATACAATCACATCTTAAAAGTATACAAAAATTATATCCATATGTAACAAGCAATAGTGCACTGCATGTGATTGATAAATCACGGGATAATATTAAAACGGTATTGATATTACTGGAAAAATGCAATAAAGACTTGCTGGCTGAATTAAATTAAAAACAACAAATTATCATCAATAAATGACTGGTTTAAGCAATCACTGGCATAACAAACGCCTTGACGCAGACGGGCCCAAAAACCGCGCCCGCTGGTCAGGCGCAACGTTATGTGCTATCCGATCAAACCAATGCAACCTAAAAGTGTAGTTATATAAAAGCTACTAATTTCATAGTGAATATATGCCAAACAAGAAGAAACAACACATCGTTCCCCAATGCTATCAATCTTTCTTTGTTGATCCGATTCCACCGAATGGAATCCCACCTTCTAAATATAAACCTGCTGTTTGGCATGTTGACAAATTGTTGGAAATTCAACCTTCTAGGAAAGCACCTAAAAATGTGTTATGGAAGCCCTATTATTATAACCTAGAAACTGATGATCCAAATAATCCATACATTGAAGAATTTCTTTCAAAAATCGAAAGCAATTATGCCAGAACTGCAAAGAAGATAATTAACTTAATACAATTAGAGCCAACAGATATAATTAACTTACTTATATTTATTGATACATTAGTCCTCCGAACTGAAAGTCACATAGATCATTGGCAAAGCCAAGTTTCAGAACTTGAAAAATTGTATCGAAAAGTCGATTTAGCTTATAATGGTAATGAAAATTATTCAGATGAGTATTTTGAAGGATCTCATGAGATAGCGAAAAAAATGATTGTTGATTCTGCTGGGACAATCACAAGTCTAATTTTAAGATTTGGATTTTGCCTTATTGAAAATCAAAGCGATATGCCATTCTTTACTTCAGATACGCCAGTTGCGTATGAATTTATGCATATTGATGATCTCTATAAATATAAAATTCCAAAGTCATGGACATACCAAAATATTGGCACAAATAAAAAAAACTTTTTTTGCTATTGTCCTTTAACACCTCGTATTGCTTTCATTTCTTCACCGTTTATTAAACCATTCAATGAAATATCTCGTCGAATCGTTGATACACCTTATTTTGTCGATGGAATGAATTATTTAACCCATAAGAATGCTGAATCAATTTTAATTTCATCTACCGAAAAACCATATGTGCATTATCAAGAGACTGCTACTTTAAGGTTTAAAATTTTACAAAACCTACATCCTATCAAAGGAAATTTATTAAGAATCTATACAGTTAATTCGCGATATGATATTTTTGTTTCAAAATATGACAGAATTGATAAAAATCCAATTTGCCCAATAGTTAAGTTTTGGGTTGATGATGTCGAAATTTTAAAAGCTATTGCTGATGATCACTCTGTAGAGTTGATAGAATATTATGAAAATGGAAGGGAGAGAGGCGGAACAAGAAATATGGAATTTGTTTCAGTTGCTATAGATCGAAATGCTCCAACTGTACTAAAAGCAAATTGGTGATATCTGCACATAACAAAAAGGTAAACCAGACCGCGTGAACGGAAGGCGCTTCCCGCGAGGGCTGTTGGCGCGGCAGGTTACCTAAGCGTTAAAAGCACAAACATATATGGAGATTCTAATTGAAAGCGGTTTTTGACTGGATAATAAAAAATTCGTGGAATCTATTCGGTGTCATAGGTGTTGTAGGTACGTTCTATTTCTCACTTATGCATGTACCAGATTACGTGAAGGAAATAACCACGGGTAAAATAAATATTATTCATGAAAGCTTAATGGATGATGTCCAAGAATTATTATTTTATGAGAAGCCGCTAACAATTGATGATATAAATTCTTTCATAAAAGGTAAGGAGCTAAAGCAAGGAGTGTCTTACCCTTTCACCCCCGATGAGCTACTTGTTCAAGCTCAAGAACAATTTATGGGTAATAAATTCATTCCTCTTGAGAAGAGAGAGGCTCTGCTATCTTCTATAAAAGCAATCCGTACTACTTATGTGCCTCCTAAAAAGCCGATAACGAAATCTTTTAATTGGGAACCGTTAATATCTTGGATATTTTCTGGTCTTGGCATGCTTATAGCTGCAATTGGGGCAGCAGGTATCATTAGAAAACTAAAGATAGACAAAGAAACAGAGGTAGATATTGTTTCGGGTGATGTTGCTGTTAATCATTATGGTTCAAGCATGGCTGCTGCGGCATTTGAGTTTGAAAGGATGGTTGGTGATATCCTAAAAGATTTAGATGCACTTAAATCGACTCCAAGTGGAAGAATGGATCAAGGATATGATTTTTTAGCAGAAAGTGGGAAAGGTGAATTTATTATAGAGGTTAAGCATTATAAAAAATTCCTTGGCCTGGGAACTGCAAGAGATTTTATGTATAAAGTCAATCAATCCGGTAAAAAAGGTATTCTTATCGTAAGCTCTGGGGTTACGGAAAGGACTAAGCAACTCTTAGAGGAACACAATAAAATTTCTGAAAATCAGAAAGTATATCTGATCATTGCTGACACAAAATCATCCATAAAAGAACAGCTCAATCAGGTACTCCACGGAAAATCTTTTAACAAAGCTAATTCAGCCGACGCAAAAAGCCGCGCGGCTGATTAGCGGCGTTATATTCCAAAGACTATTTTTATTGCGGGGTTGAGTAATGAGTTTTAGAACAAAGCTAAAGAAATACAGCGATAAGTTTGTAGTGATGTCATGGAATTCAGATATAGACAAAAAATATAACTCTGAAAATATCTGTGACTTACTCCGTAACCATGATGATTTCGCAAGATATTGTGGTGTTTGTATATTCAAACCTAATGATCTCAATAACTTAAAATTTTTTTATAAACTAATTAACGATAATCAAGAAATTATAAGATATGCAGTAACGTGTAAATTGGCTGACATTAAAAACAATAAATCAGTTAAGATCTTAATTGAAAAAGCACTAAATGACGACTGTCGCTATGTTCAAACTGCTGCACTTAGATCATTAAGGAAGATTGGAGATGAAAGTGTTGTTGAAAAGGTTTACCCATTGTTATCAAACAAATGGCATAACGTCAGATTGGAAGCAGCAAAAGCCCTTTACTTTTTGGACAAAGATGAATCGATTGAATATATCCTTGATTTGTTGAACGATAAAAGCAAAATGAATCGTTTGGCAGGAATAAAATTTATAAGAGATCACTTGAAAGATTTCGATATCTATGCTGTTGGACCACTTCAGGCAGTAGAAAAAAATGATCGAATAAATGATGTTAGAAAAGAAGCAGGTAAAATAAAGCGAGATTTATTGGATATGGTCAGGGTAGACAATGTCTGGAATAAAATTATTAGTTCAGAATATGACCAATCTTTTTCTATTGTAGCTTCTATTTCAGACATAGATGATGCAAAAGCCACTGAAATTTTAAGCAAGGTGCTTGAATTTCCATTTGTTATGGAAAAAGAGTTTGATTTTGAAGAAGAAGAAGAGATAAAAAGTGTAGCCATTGATTTTTTCATGAAAAAATATCAAAATACCGGAGACAGATCTTTTCTGGATGAACTTTTTAGCACATTATTAAACAATTACAATAATTCCATTTTATTAGATCATATAGTTTCTGTTTTATCTATGTGCGGATTAGATGATGTGCTTAAAAAAGCGGAATTTTTGCTTTTAGAAAATCTTGATTATGAAGATTACGCTAATTTGCTCAAAATAATAATCTCCATCGGGGGAGATGCAGCAATAGATGTATTAAATGATTTTTTTGAGCAATATTCCGATGATTTTTGCCATACACAAGACATCTTTTTTTACGACGACGAAGCTAATGAGTTATTCGATTTATTGTCCAACTCAAAAAATGCAAAAGCACACAAATTATTGGCTAATTTTCTCGAATCTGAATTTTATGAATTCTTAGATGTCGGACTAAAGAAAAAATGTATTATTGCCGCTGGCACTGCCAAGGCTGCAAAAGCCATAAATAATCTTTCTGATATTTTGCTGAATAAGGATGAAGACATGAGTATACGACGAAAAGCTGCTCAGGCCTTAGGGGCAATTGGCACAAAAAGAGCATCGGCAGCTTTAAATAAGGTTGGAAATGATGATTATGCAAGCAATCATTTAAAGAAAGTTGCAAAATCACTAAGGAGCAAAATAAAATGATAAAAAAGAAGCATAAAGTTACAGCAACAATGGTAAGTCACGAATTGACAAAAGCAGGGAGCGGTATAGAACTTAACGTTTTTAGCAATAATTCAAAACTTGGGACACTTTTAGTCGGACAGGGTTCAATGCAGTGGACACCGGCCAAGAAACAAAGCAGCAAGAGGATAGATTGGACGACATTCGCTCAAAAGATGGCTGATGAAGAATATACAGGTTGGATAACCGTTTAATGACTAATAATATTTTTCAAAATTGTGCATAGCAAAAATAAAAAATATCGGGATAGGACTCCCCATTACTGAGGAGCCCTCCAAGTTTTCACATAACACAACACAAATTGCGCTAACTGCGGGGTTTGTTGGTTTAGTTAAATTAAAAAAGGCCTTTAAAAGGAGGGCTCGATGGTAATTTTTATTATTCTTTTAATCATATTCTTGTTGTTATTTGGTACCGTGCTTTCAGTAGCCTTCGCCAAAAGAAGCATGCCTGGCGACAGGGCTCCAATTTACTATAATGAAACATTTCTACAGTTAATAAATTTGCTTTTGATACCAATGGTTATTATTTTCATTGTCTTACTAATAATGAACTGGAAAATTACATTAACAGTTGCTTTTATTGCGTGGATATTTGGAGGAAACATTCTTAAAAAAATTTCTGAGTACATTATAGTATGGCCTTTATATAAGTTACTTATCAAAGAAAAGTAAGAAAGGGGTCTGCTCTTGACCTTTATCAGTGATAATGAAAAGGAGGGGGTGTTGAAATTGCGTGTTTCCTTTTTTTTAACTCTCTGCTTTTCCGATTATTTCCCTTAAAATCCCCGATTTCAGATACCTGCTATACATCCCAAGTTAACCCCTACCCTGACCTCCCGTAATATCCATTTCATATCACAGCTTTTAAATTCTCCATGCGTATTCCGATGTAATTATCCGCTTTTTCCTTCACCATCCTCTGTACGCTGTGGTGATTTTTCACTTTTCGGACGTTACGAAATATTCCCCCCCTCCCCTGCCTCTGCGTTCTTTTCGCCTCGAGCAAAGCGGGCGGTGAAGCTTCTTTTTTTGCGGTTCACATCTGGAGGGCTTTCATTTATTCCCTTAAATGTCCAACTTTAATGAGTCGCCCGGCAAAGCCGGGGGTTTACCTAAGGGCAAATTAAATTTGACATATTTTTAATTGATTGGTAAAAAAGCAGAAAAGGATTTAAACGATGAAAAAAGAATTCACCATTATCACCATTATTATTTGCGTAGTCGGTATAATTATCGGC
>JALNXR010000081.1 GCA_023230265.1 Bacteroidales bacterium
TACACATTTCTGAAACGCCTGTTTTCAGAAATAGTTGGAACGGCGTTTGTGGTGGCGATGTAATCCAGGTCACTTTGGTTATTTGCAGTATGGACAACCAGCCATCCGGAAATAATATTAGAGGTGACCCATAATGTAAACCTCTGCTGGGCAGCTACCCCTGTTACTTTATCTTTTACCTCTAACATAAGTATGTAACTGGAAGTACTGGAAGGTTGGGTAATGATACCGTCAAAAACACGTCCGGAGCCGACTACTTCTGAAAAAGAGCTCGCATAGTGAGTATTGTATATTGTCCATTTAAATTCCAGATTTTCTTCCGGTATCGTATTTTTTGTGAATGTAACTGCCGGGTCAATAGTAAGTTCATCGAACTGTGAAACATTGTATTCAGTCGGTATGTCCGATATGTCAATTACAATTTCATTTATCTCTTTGTAGTCATAGTTGCCTTTATCTACATAACATCCGGCAATCAGAACCACTGTAAGCATCAAAAAGTATTTTTTCATAAATCTCTCTTTTTTAATTGAAACTAATCTCGACCTTTGGATCGGCATTATCGTCCATATATATAGGACCGTGTATTGCACGATAGGCCTCGTAAGCCTTTTGAAGCTGGTATGCAAAACCAAAAAGCTGCGCTGCAGTATAAATACCCTCGATTGGTTCAGTCTGGTAACGGTTGGCAACTGGGAAATCAGTTATCCCCAAAACATCAATAACAAACTTGTATTTGTTTGCACTGTATGTCCCAAATCCGTACCACTGGGGCCAGTTGGTAGGTCTTGTAAGTATATCACTCACCACGATTGCAATGTATGAATCTTCCACTACACCTGCGTCAAACGATTCGTTTTTTTCTATCCTGAGTTTAATCCTGAAGGTTTGTTGTTTCATATCAGTTGTACGGTATACAGTCACCGGCACTGTTCCTTCATATTCACCGGCTTTTATCAGACCGTCATTTAACCTGAAATGAGTTCCTTCGACTGCAGTGGTACTATCTGCAACATATCCAACCTTTATAGCCCTGTCAACATTTGAAACGCGCCCCTGAAGTCTCACTTTAACATTGACATTGTCTTCTGCAAGAGATGAAGGTTTTACAGCAAAAGAGTAAACCAACTCCTCTGTCCGTCTCTCATCATATCCCAGATACATATATCTTTCATAAAAATGGACCATATCTGCTCCGGAATAATCCATAACTTCGTTTTTGCTGCAGGATTGAGTTAATGCCATTACAGCAAATATTCCTGTCAATAAAAATATCTTTTTCATAACCTTGATTTTGTTTTATCTGTTCCCCAGCTCAGCAAGCGGTAATGGTAATACATACTTGTCTGTAGTGAAGGTTCCAAAGTAGAATTTTATAGATGAAGCATTTGTACGCTTGTAATAATAGAAAAGCTGTCCTTCACAGACAAACTCTTTCAGATATTCCTTATAAATCTCATCCTGAGCCTGAGCATCTGTTAGACCTTCAGACAATTCCACCATAATATTCCGTTTTGTACGGACTGCATTCAGGTAAGGAATGGCCTCACTTACACCGGTTGTTTTGAGTTTACACTCAGCAGCAATATAATAAGCCTCTGTAAATCTCATAAGTGGCAATTTTCGTGCATAAACCGCAGTTGTGCTTTCAGGTTGTTGAAGCTTAAGGCTATAGCGGGCATATGCAGCAGGATCATAATAAGTCAGATATTCGTAACGATAATCTGCCGCATATCCTGATAATGATGTTTCGAATGTTTGTCCCCAATAATAATCAGATTTTATAAAACCGCTTGTAGCTGAGAACCATGAAGAGTAATCATCTCTCAAAGAGGGAACATTCAGTCCGAAAACCATCTCCTGGGAAAAGATTCTGTTCCGGGTATCTGCTGTAGTGGTCGTAATTTCACTGGTAGGAGTCCATGTAAAGGCACTTTGGGCAATTACCTCTTCTGCTGCAGTCAATGCTGCGGGGTAATCTCCTTTGTAAAGGTTCACGCGCGCCTGAAGCAGTTTTACAGCATAGTAATTGAATTTCAACTCCCTGTTACGCACCCAGTTTTCATCATCTGTCATCTCTGATCGCTGTTCATAAGCAGGATCTGATCTCAAAGCCTCTTCTGCAACTTCCAGATCTTCAAGGATCAGCCCTATTGCCTGATTAACTGTGGAGAATTGAGTGAGATCTTTCCCGACTGTTTTAACATAAGGTATTGCAGGTTCATCTGCACCATTGATGACAGATGGGCCAAACAACCTGAGCAGGTCGAAATGTATGAAAGCTCTCAGACCATAAGCCTCACCTCTAATCAGATCACGGTTTGTCGCAGTAAAAAGTGTAGGATCTTCACTGTCGATATGTGATATTAATACATTAAGATTGGCTATAGCATTATAAGCGTTACTCCAGACTGCGTCTATGATATTTATGCTTGTCTGGTTTGTATAATCATAGCTCGACAGGTAGTAATAACTACTCGATGATTGTATGCTTGTATACTGCCTTCCGAGCACATCAACCATACCGTATGAAAGATCTCTCCCATACAGAGAACTTTTCGTCAAAAGCAGATACACCCCTGTAAGGGCATCTTTGTATCCTTGCTCGTTAGTAAAATTTTCTGACTCTTTAACCTCTGTTTTAGGGCTGATATCAAGCCACTTGTTGCATGAAAACAGGGAGAAGGAAACTGCCAGTAAAATAATATATGTAATAAATTTTCTCATAATGAATCTTTTCTAAATGTTAAAAATTTGCCTGCAGACCGAATGAGAAAGTTCTCGCAAAAGGATATGAAGTTCCTCTCTCAACTCCGACAGTTGAAATCCGTCCGACATCATTCATATTAAAATTGATCTTCAGACGCTCAAAAACAGATTTTTTCAACAGTTTGAGATGACACAGGTCATAATCTATACTTATAGATGAAAATAAAAACTCATTCATATCTTCAACAAATCGTGAGGTGGTTTTTGTTGTAGTGTAATCTTTGATTGATTTATATTTTGCCTCTATACCAGGAGTGTTCCATCTTTCGGTTAATGCTCTTAAATCCACATTGTTATTATTAATATCGACATTTTCAATTTTGTCCACCAAAGTAGAATTATAGGTTTGTCCTCCGTATTTGAATGTAAATGCAAAGTTGAGGTTAAATCCACCCCATCCGATATTTGCTCCGATATTTCCGTTCAGTTTTGGATTTGAATCCCCGCATACCACCTGGTCTGCTGCTGCCCACTCATAAGTGGTTGTACCATCTTTTTTAACAAATACCTCTCTTCCGTTTACCGGATTTATACCCAATGACGGGACAGCCCAAATTGCTGAGAGGCTCTGTCCCTCTTCAAAACGGGTAGAAGGATCCCTCTGAAAATTGAGTAGTTCCAGGTCAGTCACTGCATAATCTTCCTTCATGGCATCCACACTCTCATTATATGCCTTGAGTGCATCAGATATTTTACGCACTTTATTGCTGTTATGAGCGAGGTTGAAATTTATATTTACATATCTCTGATGAGTGTTATCGGAATATACCCGGAAACTTGAACCTATCTGGTAACCGCGGTTTAGTGTTTCTCCAAGGTTCTCTTTATAGGTTGGAAATCCCACAGAAGGAGCAACTGTGATATCGGCAAGCAGATCTCTTGTAATATTGGAATAAAAATCCAGCCTTAATGTTGCTATTTTAAATAATTGTATGTCTGCACCGATATTACGATCAAGCTGTCTCTGCCATTTTAATCCTTCGTTAGCCAGTGACGAAATTACCAATCCCATATCCCCGTTATAAATCTGATTGGTTATGTAATTGTACGATGAGATTGCCTGGTATGCATTAAAGTTTTGTGAACCGGTATATCCGATTGAGGCACGGAGTTTAAACATTTGTAAATATTCTGAATCCTTCATAAAGCTCTCATTATGTAGGTTCCAGCCAATACCAGCAGACCAGAATTTTCCGAAACGGTTCTTTGATCCGAATTGTGACGACCCGTTCAGACGCCATGAAAAATCAGCCAGATAACGGTTGTCATATGAGTAGTTAAAAGCGGTCGTAACGCTCAGAGCCCTGGTTGTTGATTCCATCCCGGTCGGTTTGCCGTCGGCATAATTGTTGCCGGCTCCGATATAATCGAGTTTGTCAGAGGGAAATCCTAAAACTGTAGTTGCATAACTCTCTGCATTGTTTTGCGAAATACTAAAAGTAGCATTGGCAAATAATACATGCTTCCCCTTGTTAAGAGTGTAATTGACTCCTGCATCTAAGGCAGTGTTCATGGATTGACCCGATGTTTTGGTGTATTGGCCCCGGGTAACATACCTGTCATCCCATACGGGAATATTAAGGTAATCACTATGGCTTGATGGCTTGAACAGCTCACTTTCTGAATTTTGAATAGATATTCCAAATCTGGTGGTAAATTTCAGATTCTGTACCGGTGACCATTCTCCATAAAAATTCTCGGTTATCATATTGTATCCGCTTCTGTCCTTCCCTCCTACAGTAGCATCATAAAGCGGATTATAAATATTGTTTCCGTAATTTTTAATCAATAAACCATTCTCATCATATATTCTCCAGTAAGGATTCATATTGGCGTATTCTGAGAATGAACCATATAATGAATTGTTTGAGTTGTTATTATCAATAGAAAGAGTGTTTCTGAAAGTGAGAGATTTCCACCTGTAAAAAAGTGAGACATTTCCGGATATTGTCTGTCTGTCTGATCCCTTCATGACACCCTGAATTCTGTTGTAACCTATGCTTGCCGAATATCTCATTGCAGCATCTCCCCCATCTATATAAGCAGAGTGTTTCTGGCCTATACCGGTTCTCAATGGTTGGGAAAGCCAGTAGGTATCCACACCCCTTAATACCTCTTTGTAAAGTTCGTTATACTGATCTATAAGCGATGCCTGAGTAGCCGGATTGGTAGAGTAGTATTTGTCTGCCAGCACCTCAGCCTGCAACTTCTGGGCGGCATTACAAAGATTGTAACTCGTAAGATCCGGAGCATTAACATTAAGGTTTCCGTTATAACTTACTCTCAAACGCCCCTGCACAGGTGGAGTAGTTTCAATAACAACAACTCCGTTGGCAGCCTTTGATCCGTAAATCGCCTTTGCTGCCGCATCTTTAAGTAGTGTTACACTCTGAATAAGATTAATGTTCAGGTCGTAAACCTTTTCAATTGTTGTCTCAAATCCATCCAGTATGAACAGCGGTAGATTAGGATTGCCTTCGTAATCACCACGGAGATTTGGAATTGAAGTCTGACCACGCATCTGAATTTCTGGTAATTTATTTGGATCACTTCCGAATTCCATACTTTCTGCTACAATAAAAGAGGGGTCAAGATTTTTTATCCCGGTTATAAGGTTTTGATTCGCAACCTTTAACAACTCCTCCCCTTTGAATGTGGTGGCTGATCCTGTAAAACTCTCAGCACGGCGTGTAAACATCCCGGTAAATACCAATTCATCAATCTCCATCTCTGCTCTTTTCATTTTCACCCTCATCAAAGAAGAAGTTCCTACAGGTATTCTTTGTGTTTCATACCCGATAAAAGAAAATAAAAGGACAGCCCCATCAGGGATATTGTTTAAAAATTCAAATTTACCCTCATCATCTGTTGCCTGCCCCATAGTTGTACCGTCTAAAATGACACCGACTCCAACCATGGGATCATCATTTTCATCGGTTACAAAACCGGATACACTTCTGAGGGTGATTTTTTTGGGTTCCTGGCTTTTTAGGGTGATAAGGATGTAATCCTTCACTCTTTCAAATGCATAGGGAGTTGATTTTAAAATAATGTTCAGCGCTTCGTCAAGTGTTTTATCACTAATCTTAGCTGACACTTTTATTCCGTCATCAACCTCTTTGGTGTTATAGACGAAATTCATACCTGACTGACTCTTCAGGTTTGCCAATGCTGTTTTTAAAGTTGCATTTGTGATGTTAAGGTTGACTTTCTTTTGAGAAAACCCATCCTTGGGAACCATCATCAGCAGAGCAATCAGTAAAACAGAGAGCTGTTTGAGCCGGAATCCGGCTTTAAGATTCAAGATCTTTTGTTCTGATTCAATTTTTTTCATAATTTTATAATAACATTTTGAGATGTTGTGGCCTCACTTGCAGGGTGTTCCACTTTCGAAAAATGCATGGAGTGCCCCACCGGCACTCCATTTTTTAATTATTGATTGGAAGAAACAACAACTTTATCCCCTGATGGAGCAAAGCGTGCAGAAGATATTCGTTCAAGCAGCGTGATTATAAATGAAAGATTTTCATCTTTCGGGAAGGTGGCAGTAAAGGTTACTCCGGCAATCTGAGGATTTGAAAATTCAAAATCCACATCGTACCATCTGCTTAATATTTTTACAATCTCACCCAAAGACAAATCGTTAAATTCAAAAAATCCATCTTTCCAGGATGCAAACGGAGCAGGTTCCACCATTTTCACAGATATTCCTTCTGTCGAGATCGTAGCCTGCATCCCGGGAGTCATTGGCATAGAGCCGGATAATCCTGAAAATATCACACTGCCTTCAATCAGGGTGGTTACAGTCCTGTCCTGGTCGTATGAGTTAAGATTGAACCGGGTTCCTGTCACTACAACTTTATTACCGTTGCAATTCACTACAAAAGGATGTTTATTATCCTTTGCAACTTCAAAATATGCCTCACCGGAGAGAGTTACTTCACGCTTGTCTCCGTTAAACCTGACCGGATAGCTGAAGCGGCTCTCTGAGTTAATCCACACTTTTGTCTCATCTGAGAGAGTCACTGAATAAAAGCCGGAGCGAGGAACCACAATTGTGTTGATGGAAATTTTCTCCGATTTGGTTAATGAGTTTCCGTAACTTATGTTTTTGCCCTTCTCCACAGAAATTTCAGCCCCGGAAGCATCTACAAGCTTAGTGTCGCTACTGTCGGTAAGGGATACGGAACTGCCATCAGACATTATAAGAACAGCCTGATTTTTACCGGGATCAGCATTCACTGCGTGTAGAGAAGTAATATCTTTTTGGTTAGGATAAAAGACAAACAGAGAGATTATCGCAACAGCAGCAACTGAAGCTGCTGCACTCCAGAATCTGACTTTTCTCTTCTTTCTTAACTGATATATTTTGTTTTGCGTCTCCTCCCAGCCCCGGGTTTCATCCGCTTTGCGGCTCATTATCACCATCCGGATACGGTTGTACAAATCTTTTTCCATAGTAAAAATCAATATATGCTTTTACTACCATAAGCCGAAAACTAAAAAACGGGTGACAAAAAAATTAAAAATAATTGAGAGTTTTATGTGGTGAACCAGAATTATCCGGAAGACTCCCCCTCTTAATTCTTAATCTCCCGGGATGAATTGAACAATTCAATAAGATGAATAATCCTGATTTGATAAGATGAATCAACCTATTTGATAAGAAGGATCATAAGAATCGTTCCCAAAGAACTTCTTAGAGTTTTTAATGCTCTGGAAAGTTGTGTTTTAACTGTGTTTACAGATATCCCAAGCATTCCTGCGGCATCCTTATATTTCATATCTTCCATAACGACAGCTGTAAATACTTTACGGCATTGCAAAGGAAGTTTTTCTATCTCAAGATTTAGCTTTTCCAACTCAATAGAAATAAACCTGTATTCATTTTCCGCATTTTCAAGAAACTGAATCACATCTTCAGCCTCCTGAATTAAATCTTTTTCAGAAATAGATCTATCCAGATCGGTTATTGATCTGTTTTTGGCATATTTTAAAAGTTTGATGCAATTGTTTCTGACAGAAGAAAAGAGATAGGCTCTGAGAGAGCCGGAAAACGGCCTTGAAGAATATCTGATCCAGAACGAGGCAAATATATTCTGAACTACATCCTCAGCATCCTCGAAACTGTCAATAAATTTGATGGCGTAGATGCACAATGGCTTGTAATAGAGATCAAACAGCTCTTTAAAAGCTGCCTGATCACCCTTTGCAAACCTGTTGGTAATCTCTATGTCTCCGGTAATTCCCATTAAAGCAAAGATACATATTAGAGGGGGACAACGACGAAGATTTTGTCATTGATCAGATTCCTAGCCTGTTACAAAACACAAACTTTTTCTTATCAAAAGTTTGTGTTTTGTATTATTCTGTATATCATATCAATGACAAAATCTTCGTCGTTGAATTTCCATTGATATAATCCAGATATCCTCTACCGGCCGGTCATTGTCGTCAGTCTTCACCAGGGATATCGAATC
>JALNXR010000002.1 GCA_023230265.1 Bacteroidales bacterium
GGATCATCCGTTCGATAAATTGCACCGCCGAAACCTTCTCGCAAACTTGCCCGCGCCGATGGTCTTCATAACTATAACTCACATTCTTACCATCGTAATTAACAATCCTGCGCAGAGAAATAGGAGGACTGCTTACATATTTACAGAGATAAACAATTAAACGTTCGACTGCACCTCTTTCCGGCATGCAGTCGCAGTCAAAGCCTGATGGGTATTTTTTGAACATGGAACCCAGCGTTGCATTCCAATATCTTTGATTCTTTGATCCGCGAACAGCTTTCTTTAGCACCATGATCACATGATATTGCCAAATCTTTCGCAGTTTCACTGTATCAAAGTAAGTGACATGCCTCCACTTCTCATCCTTATCGACTCCACCCTCACTGACAATAAAATGCAGATGCGGATTTTGATTTCCTGACCGACCATGCAGTTGCATCACGGCTACCAGGCCAACGCGAACCTTCAACTTGGGGCGCCATTCCTTGATTAAGGACTTGATTGCCGCAGCCCCGGCATCAACGAATGCTTTCATAAATTTAGCATCAGACACCACCAAAGGACGCAACACCTGCGGAATCGTCAAAACGACCTGCCGATGTATGACCCCCTCAAACAGAACGGATCGGACTTGTTCAAGCCAGTCGTCAATCGCGGATTTAACACACCTCAAACACAAGCGACTTTTACATGTGAAGCCAACTTTCCGTGTCTCACCGCAGGAACGGCATTGATACTCGTAATATCCTTCACGAATATCACCGCAGGAGAGCATGCGCTCGACATTCTCGTACCAATGATCCGGTGGATGGCGACCCCGCTTATCTATGTAATAGCCAGTGAAAGCATCCCAATGCTCAGCAAATATTCTTTGCCAAACATTAAGCTCTGCAAATGAACGTTCAGTAACCATTAGAAACTATGAAATACGCGATTCTTTTCGTGAAAATGGCTAATAGGTTCCAAGCACGGTATCACTCTGTAAAAAACAGGCACCAAAACGTAGCTATCATACACTCAAACGTGGAAATAAAAAACAAATAAACGAAAATAAAGCTTGACTCGGTATTCTGACCAGCACGTTACAGGTTCTCTTCCATTTATAATGATTGAATAATTACAGAAATTGCGGGGTTTGTCAAAAACAAACTTGTTTTTCCACGAGATATCTGTTGAATAGTCAATTATTTCGATTACGGAAGAGATAAGCGGGAGAAGCGGGTGCGAACCAATATAAGACGCACAACATGGACAAACTTCATCACCAAGCTAAACCGAAAAGTCACACCACCCAACATTAACTACACCTGTTTTGAATTTGAATTTCATGTCTCTTTATAAAAGCTAAAGTTTAGTACAGTTGCGAGTTTACGAATCAACTGGAGCGGTGGCAGACCTTAGATTAAAAGTTAATGATTGAAATGCATACTCGGACTGGAACCGACGGTTGACAAACAGCAACAAAGCGGACTATGATTGAGGTATTTGCAGATACACACCTTTGTCTGGTATGTTGACAACCTATCAATGCTCCGCCGTACACGCAGCTGGTTTGGAGATTTAATATAAGAAGCCCATTCATCTTTTTTTTGCTTTTGCTGTGCGCCAGTTGCAAACCACTCCAACAGGAGGCACCCCAGGCGCAGGGCGAAAACGTACGTATTATCAGCACCGCTCCAGCTTTGACTGAGATAGTCTGCGCTGTGGGCGCGGCAGCAACGCTGGTTGGGCGAACCGATGCCTGTGACTATCCCCCCGAAATGCTGCGTGACATCCCAGCTGTCAGTAAATTCGCCGCTCCCAATTTGGAGCAGGTGATTGCGCTTGCACCCACTTACCTTCTGGAAAGCTTTCTGGTTGATCCGCTGAAAAGATCAACTCTTGAGAGTTTCGGAATTCACGTCGAGCATATCCCCTGTGACCGCATGGCTGATATTCCAGTCGCGATCCGCCGGATTGGCGAAATTACCCTCCACCGAGATGAGGCGGAGGCTCTGGCGGGCAAGATCGAAGGTGAGCTGTCCCTGAGAGGGGCTGAGGCCAAAGAGCAACTGCGGCATTACCGCACACTCCTACTCTTTGACCCCAACACCCCTGTCACCTGCGGCCCCAACACCTTTGTCTCCGAGATTGTCGCTCTGGCAGGTGGAATCAACGTCGCCGAGTCATTGAAGAAAGAGTATGATAATGTTTCTTTGGAGTGGATTGTGGAGCAGGACCCTGAGCTGATCATCTGTTTTTTCCAGAGCCACGGAGAGCCAGCCGAACACTTTAAAGGTCGCATGGGCTGGAAGGAGCTGCGGGCAGTGCGGGAAGGGCGGGTGCTAACACCGTTGAATCTCGATCTGGTCTGCCGCCCTGGACCCCGTGTGCTGGAAGGGGTGCGCGAGATGCGCCGGCTGCTGCAGGAGTGAAGAAGTGCGCGAGTGCGGGAGTGCGAGAGTTTAGTGCTTCGCGAGCCGGAACGCTTGACGATTGGCCATAAACGCGCCACCCCGCGGTCACGGCCCGCAGCTACAGTGCTGCGCAAAAATGTAGGTCCGGTTTCCAATCGGACATTATCCGGTTGGAAACCGGACCTACAGACGTACGGCTTCGCCTTTGGTTGACGATGTGTGGGACGATGCGCAGGGTGTCGCTCATAGAGCGACTACTACACATGCATTGCACCGCGAACAGGAAGCCATTTGCAAGAATTGTCTTTCAGTGTAGTAGCCGCTCTACCAGCGGCATCGGTTGACGATGATGTGCGACGATGATGGTTGACGATTTTATGCAAAGAAAAATTATGATGACACGCAAGAGATATTTAATTTTGGCGGCGGCTTTAACCTTTGCCGCAGTGCTCATACTATCGCTGATGTTCGGATCAACTGGCTTTGGTCTACCTGACATGCGTACTGGCACTGGATGTGCACTGCTGGATCTGCGCGCCTGCCGAATCGCGGCGGGCTTGGTGGTGGGGGCTGCCCTCTCAGTCGCTGGCTGCGTATTGCAGACCGTGCTGCGCAATCCCTTGGCAGAGCCCTATATCCTGGGTGTCAGCAGCGGTGCCTCTGTCGGCACCGCGATTGTCATGGCCACTGGTCTGGCTGCCACCTATCCCATTCTACTGCCGCTGGGTTCTTTCGCTGTGGCCATCATCACAGTCGTCCTGATTATCTCCATCGCGCAACGGGCGGGTGGTTCCCACATGCCGCAGAATTTGATCCTCACCGGAGTTGTGACCGGCAGTGTGCTCTCCAGCGTGCTGATGCTGATCATCACCTTTGCCGGAACCCATACCGTGCGCTCCATCACATGGTGGTTGCTGGGAAATCTCCAGTGCGGCTCATGGGAGCTGCTGGCGATCTGCGGAGTTCCAATTATTCTGTCCACCCTTTACCTGGCAGCGCAAGCCAACAAGCTCAACGCCCTGCTGCTGGGTCATGAGAATGCGCACAACCTCGGGGTTAACACCGCCTTGACAATACCACTGCTGATTGGCGTGGCAACCCTAATGACCGCCTGCGCCGTGGCGCTCTCCGGAATCATAGGTTTCGCCGGGCTGATTGTGCCGCATATTCTGCGGCGACGCTTTGGCTCCAACCACCGCTTTCTACTCCTGGGATCCGCAGCTGCGGGTGGCTTGTTTCTAGTAATCTGCGACACACTGGGACGCAGCTGCCTGCCACCGCATGAGATCCCGGTAGGCGTGATAACCGCCCTCTCCGGAGGTCCCTTCTTCCTCTACTTGCTCACAAGGAAACAACGATGATTGAGTTGCGTCACATTGAAAAGAGTTATGGAGAAAAAAAAGTGCTCTCCGAGATCTCCCTCTCCATCCGCCAGGGTGAGATGGTAGCCTTGATTGGCGCCAACGGAGCTGGCAAATCCACGCTGCTCAAGGTAATTTCAGGGGCACTTCCCGCACAGGGCAAGGCGCTGATTGAAGGGCGTAAGATCCGGCGTATAGCGGCTGCCCAAAGAGCTGGAATAATCGCGGTGGTGCCACAGGAGATTCCATCGACCATTCCTCTGCGTGGCTACGAGTTTGTGATGCTGGGGCGCACCCACCGGCTGCCACGCTTTGGAGCACCGAGCGCGGCTGATTGCGAGGCAGTCGAACGGGCAATGGCCAGCACCGGCACCGGAGCCTTCAAGGATCGTTTTCTCAGTGACATGAGCGGAGGCGAACGCCAGCGGCTAGCAGTGGCAATCGCCTTTGCCGCCGAGCCGCGCATCATCCTGTTGGACGAAGCCACCTCGCATCTGGATCTGAATCACCGAGTGGAAATTATGCAACTCTTGCGCAAGATGAACCGCGATCAGGGTGTAACCATTCTCATGGCAGTCCATGATCTGATGCTGGCGAGTCGCTTCTTTGACCGGCTGATCCTATTGCAGGAGGGCAAAGTCATCCAGGATGCCGCGCCGCCTGCTGTTCTGAAAGAGGATATACTGGAGGGCGCCTACGGCTGCCGCATTCGGACCATCCAGCTGCCGGATGAGCTTGGCACCTGCGTTGTGCCGGTTTAGGCAGAAGACAGAAGATAGCCGCAACCAATTATTTATCTCTCACAGAGGCACAGAGTTCTCTGAGTCTTTTAAGCGTTTCCCCAGCAAAAACTCAAGGGCGCAAAGCTGGTACTCGACGTCCCCGGGTTTTCCACATTTTTCACCTCTAAAAAAACGTGCATAAAAAACATATCCTGAAATAATTTTGAAACCACAAAGCGACACAAAGATCACAAAGAAAATAAAATTGGAATAAACAGCGTCAACCCTCTCCTTTGTGTTTCCTTGTGTCCTTTGTGGTTCCAGATAAAAATTGGTTGCGGCTATGCTGCGCTAGGCCCTTTGTGGTTAAAAAAAGAGGTACAGGAAAACAAGCTAAGCTGTTAGCTTTCATTCATATTTCAGCATACGGTAGAAATGCTTCAAGCACGGTCTGCTGTTCCAAGGGTGTTAGCTTGAATTTCGGATAGTTCAGCACACGAATCAATTCCACAAGCGTCTCTTTTGAAATCAACGGGATGATCCGCTTGCCTTTCCAAGCATCACTAATCCATGAGACCCGTCCTGCGCGAAAAAGCAGAGCCGAAAGGACTACATTTGTATCAAAGACAACCCGAAGCAGGTTTATTTCCACTTTCGCGACCATACAACGGCCTCCCGCACATCCGTTTCTGTAATACCGAGGGCTTCCATTTTCTCGCGAACAACACTCAGAGGTTTAGTATTGACTGGTTCAAGAATGATCCGACCACATTCCGCTTCCACCGAGAAATAGCGAACATCCCCAAACTGCTCAATAATGCGCTTGGGTAACGTTAATTGATTTTTGCTGGTCAATTTCGCAAGCATAGCACCTCCTTCTTTCCTTACATTCTTACATAACGAACCTTTGGAGAGCAAGGGTTGAAATTGAAAACTTAATAACAACATGAGACCGCTTACAGCTCATCCCTACTTACGTAGACATCACTCAAAAATTGTGTATGTATGGCATTCATATCTGCTTTTATTACATAACTTCATAAAACAAATATAATCAATAGCACTTGCAATGAGATCAACGTTGGTTTCATCATGGCTAAATGTTGCAAACAAGTTTGCACCAAAATCGTCAAGAGTGCATGTGAAATTTCGATAATTGCGGCATTAATCTCTTCCGGTGCGACAAACTCAATGTTTTTTGACTTTGAGTCAAGTCCTGACCGATCCCGAACGCGAACAGGTATCACAGAGGATTGCCAGACAAAATCTCCCTTTTGTAAACATTGCTTCACTTTTATTCCATGACTGATCGCTTTTTCAATTGTTGCTTGGATACGGATGCCAGTACGTTTCAACCCGGCTCCCTCGGTTATACGGCGCGCCACCTCCCTTTTGTGTATTGGCGATTCGGCCTCTACCACCTGAATAACCCAAGAGAGTAATTCCATTACCAATGCATTCAGCAATAACATTTGTGATTGTCTGCGACTTTCCTGTCCCGGGTGGCCCTTCAAGGACGAGATTGCGCCCAGTATTTACATCAAGCATGGCAAGGATTTGTGTGCTGTCTGCGTCCATAACATGGTGCATCTCAGTGGGCAAAACTACTTTGTCAATGTGGGTCTCATCATCATATATACTCTTAGATTCTTTAAAGCCATCCATCATTAGTGAATTAAGAATTGCAAAGCCGCCCCCGCGGGTATCCGCGTCCCAAGCCCGCAGGTCGAGGTCCTTATACATCAAAAACTTGCCAAAGGAGAAAAACCCCAACGTTATTTCGTCAGCCTCTACACGCCAACGCGTATCGGTCTTCACAGCCTTCGTGACTGAGCTCATATATTCAGAGACATTGAATTCTTCGGCCCCCTCAAGTTGGGGTAATTTAATATTGAAATCAATTTTGTTTGCAGTTTGCCTGAATCCAGCAGTTCCTTCCTGCTTTTTTCTAATCGGACGATAGCTTTTTTAGTCATAAGAATAGCTTTGCAAAAAGAGTAGTCACACGGGTGTCACGGGTCAAACAAACATAACTTTGCTTGTTTCAAAAACTCCACCAAATAAGAATATATAGTATACAGAACGTGAACATTATGTCAAGTTGAACGCAGTTGAACGCAGTTGAACGCAATAAGCCCAGCAATTTTAATTATTGCTAAATTGTCATCATCTTGTATGTGAGTGAGCTGGACATGCCTGTTGGTATTTGATACCCTCTTTATATGAATTTTACTCAATATTTTCTTCACACGAGGAAGCGCCCCGACAGGAAAATTATTGATATGGAATGGATTTTAAGGACCGTAGAATATCCTGACGCTGAACATGTGCAGGAAGATGGACGAATTCGAAGATGGAAGCGGATACCTGAAGCTAACGGAAAATATCTCAGGGTAGTATTGCTTTCTGATAGATCAACACTACACAACGCTTTCTTTGATAGACAATTTAAATAGAGGGAATTTACAATGCAGGCAAAATATTTTAAGGATTCTGACACTCTGTTGATAAATTTCAGTAATCGCCAGGTTGCAGAAACTTATGATTTAAACGAGAATGTTCTTGTTGAAGTTGATGCAAGGGGAAATGTTGTCAGCATGACATTTGAACATGCGAAGCAACAGACGGATGTTACCAATTTTTCATATCAATTTGCATCTGTTTAGCATGGCTCCGTTGGGGTCAAGCCCCAATTGCGCCCGTTATCCAAACAAGGCACATCCCTGAAGTTTGAACTGTTCAATTTTTCGTGAGTTCCTCTTCACACACGAATGAACTCAGCTGGCAGGTCAAGGCAGCTTTGTGACATAAGTACCCAGAATAGGATAGGTTACCGAAGTTTTTTCGAGGCGGATACCAGTGCGGTTAGGGTTGTCGGCGGTGAAGATCCAAGCAGCAGCATCTGCTTTATAACGTTTAACAGCCACTTGGCCGGGCTCTGATTCTGCAAACTCCGCCACGATTACAACTTGGCCACTCTGACGCGGGGTGCGGTGATATTCAAAGATGGCGTAGTCACCGACGTGCAGGAGCGGTTCCATGCTATCGCCGGCAATTCGAATGACAAAGCGTCCCGGCTTTGCAAATTTCGCAGGAACTTTAATCCAGTCACACTCTTCCACGTCATCCAGCGAAATGGCTTTGAAGCCGGCACTCAAAGGGCCTGCTGCCAGGTTTCCGACCATCGGCAGAGCTGTTTTGAAGTGCTCTCCGCTTGAAATCTCTCCAAAGCTGAACAAACGCTGTACTGGCGCTGGTTTTGGAGTGCGCACTTGCGGAACACGCTGTTTTACCGCTGTGGGAGCGCTCCATCGCTCAACGCCGCGCTGGATAGCAACCATCTCAGTGGCATCCATCAGAGCTGTGAAGGCCGGCTTTTCCCATTGCGCTTCTGGGACATTGCGTCCCAGGAGGGTGCGGCTGACTTCACAGTCGAAGCGAAACGTTGCCTGGCTGCGGGTTACCTGCCAGTAGTGAATGATACGTTCCTCGCTGGCGCGCAGTGTATCGCGGGTAACAATACGGTCACTCTTTTGTCCATTCACCCTGGAATCTGAGGGTAGCAGGTTCCAGAGCTCGTTATTGTGCCAGAGCGAGAAAGGGATTACATGATCGACCGCAAAACCAGCACCGTCGGTGCCGGTTGCTTTGAGAGGCTGACCAGTCCAGACGCAATCGAGCTTTTCAAAGCTGGCGTAAAGCCTGCGCATCATGGTGACATCGCGCTGAGATTCGGGACGAACCAACAGTTTTTCCAAGATGAGTGCTAAAGGAATGGATTGCTTTGTAAATTCGTGAGTCAGCTCAGCCCAGCGCAGAAGGATGGCTTCACCAATCCAGTGGCCAACCAGGCACAGTTCCCGCCAAATTTCGGCACGGAAGTGGACGCGTCCAAGATTTTCAACCAATTCAGTCGGAGAGGAACATTTGCCCTTAGCCGTTTTGCGGCCACTGTGTGTAAAAAACTGATCTGTATCCTTTAACGCCCCACCGGAAAAGGTTACTGGCCCTACCACGATGGTATTGGCGATCTTGTTCAGAACGGAATCAGCAAGCCGCCGCTGTTCCGCAGTCAGTTGGTTGTTCCTGTAGGCAGTGTTGAATGCGTCAAGCCCACCGACATTATTGAAAGCCTCAAGCAGATTTTTCATGCTGGCACGGAATGCTTCGGGGTTCCTCTTGCCTTGCCCGCGAATTTGGGTTATGTCGGCATCAACCAGCGGCCAATAGTAGTAAAGCCAACGTTCAGCAATCAGCCCCAAAGGCACGCACACGGTTTCGTTGTCATGCCAACGAACGTGATGCGTGGCGGTCTGAGCAATATCACATAGGGCGCGCAGCAACGCCAGTTTATAGGTCGCGGTTTTCCTATCACGGTTAATGATGGTTTCAATCTGATCTACTGGACGCGTGCCGCCCGTCATTGTTAAACGCAACACCAGCGTAGTCCAGCAAAGGCTGTCACGCCCAAGGCCGTCAAAGGATTTTTCCTGCGCCAGCAATTGGAAGCCAAGCCGCTCAAACAGCAGTGCTATCTCAGCTGGTGGGCGTTCACAAAAAAGGCGGCCGTTATCATCGCGATATTCCGCGAGATTGTCGCGACCGTTGGAAACGGAAAGAATAACCGTGCCGTCAGTCTCAAGCAGTTGCCTAATCTGGTACGCAAACTCAAACAGCTCTGAATCCGGCAGGTGCATGAGCATGGCAAGGCAGACAACGGCTTTAAATTTATCCGAAAAGAGTGGCGAATCAGGCGGCAAGGGGAATGCGCTATTCAACAACCGTATACTTCCACCCTGCGTCGTTAGGCCGGTCACATAATCGCCAATATCCAGCCCCGGAGCAGGCAGTCTTCGACAATGCGCCATCATTTCCGCCGAGGCATCGGTGGCGACAACATCAAAACCATTATCCGCCAGAAAAGCCGCATCACGACCTGTGCCGCAACCGATTTCCAGTATGCGCGCCGATGGAGGCAAATACCACAGCAATAAACGATGCACCACCGCCATGTCGGCAGAGGCATATTGTGCAGCAAATTTATCGGCGTTTGTATCGTAGACGTTGACAGTAATTTCGTCCATAACTCACTAACCCCCAACCACCGGAGCCGCACCATGGAATGTCGCATTATTTTTCATAAAGCTTGATAACCATAAAACTATAGCTGATGACCTTTGATAAGTCAATACACGAGACGACACATCTTGAATAATCGGTGCAATAATCCACCGTGTAACGGCGGATTTACTTTATTTGCAATATCAGTATGTCCTCCGCTATGCGGTGGACAACAATGATTTTCAAGGTCATCCGAGCATCATGAATCTTGATGATGTGCTGCCCCGGATGCCTCTTAAATTCGGCATTTCAACGGAGTAGGTGTGAGGTGAACAAATGCTACAAGATGAGAACAGCAATGAAACTCTTTTTTCACTGAGTCAAGCACCCGGGTTTTATTTGCCTGCACTCTATTCTTTTCACCCTACCTATAGTTTTTATGCTACTATCCATTTTATGTTCTGATTCGAGTGTTTTATGGGATTGTAATCTATAATGCGTATTTTGGATAACATTAATGATCTTTGGGGGGATGATCTGAAATTGGAGCTGCGGAGTGGGTCTAAACTTAAAGTAGCGGCTTCCTGTTTTTCAATATATGCTTATGAGTCTCTGAAAAAAGAGCTGGAGAGGGTTGATTCCCTAGAGTTTATCTTCACTGCATCAGCTTTTCTTCCCAGTCAGGTTACAGATAAAGCACCCCGTGAACGCAGGGAGTTTCATATACCTAGGCTGGAACGTGAACGCAATCTGTATGGCAGCGAGTTCGAAATCCAGCTCAAAAACAAACTGACGCAGCGAGCCATTGCCAGAGAGTGCGCCAACTGGATTAAGCGGAAAGCAAATTTCAGATCAAACGCCACAAAAGCTCCGATGCAGCAATTTGCCTGTCTTGAAGCAGAGGGCAAGACCGTCGCATATACACCAATACATGGATTCACAGCGGTGGATCTGGGTTATCAGCAGGGAGATGCAGTATCCAACTTTATCAACAAGATGGATGATGCTCCATTTGCCAATAGTTATATGAAGCTGTTCGATCAGATCTGGGATGATGAGGTCAAGCTTGTTGATGTCACTGAGGCAATTTGCCGGCACATCGAGTCGGTCTATCAGGAAAATTCGCCTGAAAAAATATATTTCCTGATGCTGTATAACATTTTCAATGAATTCCTTGAAAATTTGAATGACGATGTGCTTCCCAATGACTTAACCGGCTATAAAGAGAGTGCGGTCTGGAACAAGCTGTTCAATTTTCAGCAGGACGCGGCAACAGGGATAATCAACAAGCTGGAAAATTATAACGGGTGCATTCTGGCTGATAGTGTTGGGCTGGGTAAAACATTCACTGCGTTGGCAGTGATCAAATATTACGAATTGAGAAACAAGTCTGTTCTGGTGCTGTGCCCCAAAAAGCTCTCTGATAACTGGCGCAACTACAACTGCAATCTTAAAACAAATATTCTGGCAGCCGACCGGTTGAACTATGATGTGCTGTGCCACACGGATTTGCTGCGCACCAGCGGCGAGTCCTTTGGAATCCCGCTGAATAAAGTCAACTGGGGTAACTATGATCTGGTGGTAATTGATGAATCTCATAATTTTAGGAATAGCGGGCGTAGTCTCCGGGAGCGGGAAACTCGTTATCAGCGGTTGATGAGATCTGTAATCAGGGAGGGTGTGAAAACTAAAGTCCTGATGCTTTCAGCAACGCCGGTAAATAACCGCTTCAGCGATCTGCGCAATCAGCTTGCGCTGGCCTATGAGGGGGATTCGGATAAACTTGCTAAAAAACTGGAAACGCAATCGAGCATTGAAGATATCTTTCGCAATGCGCAAACCGTATTTAACCGCTGGTCCAAGCTCCCACCCGAAGAGCGCACCGCGAAAGCAATTCTTGAAGCACTGGACTTTGATTTTTTTGAACTTCTCGATAGTGTGACCATCGCACGCTCCCGCAAGCATATTGAACGGTATTATGACACCAGTGAAATCGGTAAATTTCCAGAACGGCTAAAGCCATTATCGTTCAGGCCACCTTTGACTAACCGCACGGATATAATTAAGTTCAATGAAATATATGAAGAGCTGATCGCAGTCAAACAAGCGGTCTATGCCCCGATTAATTATGTTTTCCCCAGCCGTTTAAGCAAGTATGAGGAGCAGTACGATACTTCGGTTGATGGCGGCAGAGGCAAGCTACGGCAGGTAGACCGCGAATTAGCACTCCAGAAGCTGATGACAGTGAACCTGCTGAAGCGCCTGGAGAGTTCGGTTGCCGCCTTCAAAAGTACGTTGCAAGCTCTTAGGGAGCGGCTAACTGAAGCCTTAGACAAAATCGAACAATATGAGAGTTCGCCTTTTCACTTAACCTCCTTTGAGTTTTCAGAGCCGGATGAGATGATGGCAGCAGAGGATGAGGAGCTTTATGAGGCAGGTTTCTCCATCGGCAATAAGGTGAAGGTTGACCTGGCTGACATGGATTTAGTTTCGTGGAAGCAGGACCTCAATGCTGATCTAGCTATTATCACCGGGCTATGGGAGGAGATCTCCCGCATCGCGCCAGCGGATGATGCCAAGCTGCAACATCTGAAAGCCCACATTCTTCAGAAGATCGAATCCCCTTTAAATCCAGGCAACAGAAAAGTCCTGCTGTTTACCGCCTTTGCAGATACGGCCAACTATCTGTATGATAATTTGTCCCGCGAACTAAAGTCGCAGAAAATCCATACAGCGCGCGTAAGCGGATCAGATGGGCCGAAATCAACACTGGGCAGGTCGTACGATTTCCAATCGCTCTTAACCCTTTTCTCGCCATTATCAAAAGACAAAGAGCTGATCTTACCCGATGAAACAAGGGAGATTGATCTGCTCATCGGCACTGACTGCATCTCAGAGGGCCAGAACCTCCAGGACTGCGACTATCTGATCAACTATGATATCCACTGGAATCCAGTCCGCATCATCCAGCGATTCGGACGGATCGACCGAATCGGCTCCCCCAACAACTCCATCCAGCTTGTCAACTACTGGCCGGATATATCGCTTGATGAATACATCAACTTAAAGGAGCGGGTTGAGAACCGCATGCACATTGTGGACATCTCATCCACCGGCGATGATAATGTTCTCTCCGGCAAGGCAAATGATATCTCTTTCCGC
This sequence comes from Bacteroidales bacterium, assembly GCA_023230265.1. GTDB lineage: Bacteria > Bacteroidota > Bacteroidia > Bacteroidales > UBA932 > Bact-08. The sequence continues at coordinate 12,703 of JALNXR010000002.1, forward strand.
ACAGAGCAGCTCAGGCGCCTGCAATCTGAAGTTATTGAAATGGAGGATCTGAAAACCGGGGTGAACATAACCGATCTCGGGCTTAATGATTTCCGGATGGATCTGCTTGGCTATATGAAAGCCAACGGTGATCTGGGAAGCCTGCCTAACGGACTGCACGCCGTACTCCCGCCCCGCCCGGAGATTGGACTTGTGCCGGGGGTTATCTTCACTCTGCGGAATCGTAATTCGGAGGTGAAAACAGCCTTTCATAACCGCCTGCATCCGTACTACCTTGTCTACATCTCCCAGTCAGGAAATGTAATCACCGACCACTCACAGGTCAAAGCTTTGCTGGATCTGGCCCGCGCCGGCTGTAAAGGTCTGGACGCACCGCTGCATGATGTGTGCCGCGCATTCAATACCGAGACAAATGATGGGCGCGATATGCAGCGCTACTCAGGCTTACTGGACGCTGCCATTCGCTCCATGGTTGAGATCAAAGAGGAGAAGGATATCGACAGCCTTTTTGCCGGTACAAAAACCAGCGCGATGGAGGATGGCATCCGGGGTCTGGATGATTTTGAGCTGGTCGCTTTTCTCGTAATTATGAAGGAGGAATATTAAAGGATGAAGGAGGAAGGATGAAGGATAAAAAAAGGAGGAAGGCGGAAGGATGAAATTAAAGGATGAAGGCGGAAGGATGAAGGATGAAAAAAAAGGATAAAAATGAAAGATCTGAAAACAAGAACTAAAGAGTTTGCCCTCAGAGTTATCCGCCTTTACTCTGCTTTGCCCAGAACAACCGAAGCTCAGGTTATCGGTAAACAATTATTGCGATCTGGAACATCTGTCGGGGCTCATTACAGAGAAGCAGCGCGCGCACGTTCAGACGCTGAGTTTATCAGTAAAATAGAAGGAGGCTTACAGGAACTCGAAGAGAGCTGTTATTGGCTGGAGTTGCTGCTTGATGCTGAGATCGTGACAAAACATCAGCTCTCTGACTTAATGTCAGAAGCCGATGAACTAACGGCAATTCTTATAACATGTGCAAAGAACGTTAAGGCAAAAAAAAGGAGATAAAAATGAGACTATATGGCCTATCAACCAAAGCGTGCATTCGAGAACTTAACTCTCGTCGCGCTGTTTTTGGACTTGCTCCTTACATGGGCGAAGCCTTTCTTAAGAAAGGACTGCATGGAAGTGTATACGCTGTCATTGAAGGAGAAGTGTACACTCTCATGTTAGGAAGCAAGACAAATGGACTCGAAGCTCCAGAGCCCTAAAATGAATTCATCCTTCATCCCTCCGCCTTTCGCCTTCCCCAAAAAGGCATCTTTTGATAGAGTCATTCCAAAGAGCAGGATCTACGAAAACGCCAACTCTTCCGCCAGGGTCAAACAGCTATTTGTCGATCAAGTTGAGCGAATTAGATGGTCCTATAAGCTTTCGCCAACCACATTGAATCTGCCTGCGTCTGATGGGGTGGAGGAGATACAGGTGTTCACCATAGACCTGAGAGAGGATTCACTGAAACATGAGGTTTTACTCGCGATTGACAAAGCGATCCCCTCTCCGATAATCTTTATCTTGAACTATAACGGCAAACTCCGTTATGTTGCTGCATACAAGCGTGTCAGCGAAGCAGATAAGAGCAAGCGAGTGATCAGCGGTTACTTTGAGACAGAGTGGTTAACGGCGGACTCGGCGCAGAGGGAGATGCCGATAGCACTGAACATGGGCGGGCTGTATCAGGCCCTGTTGAAAAGCATTATCCCGCTTGCGACGCGGCGCAGAGAGAACCTGCCCGATTTAACCGCCAGGATTGATCAACTGCGGGCCGCGGAACGTGAAGCGCTCAGAATTGAGTCGCGCATGACCAAAGAGAAGCACTTTAAACGCAAAGTTGAACTCAACCGGATGTTGAATGACCTAAGGCGCGAGATTATTAAACTGAATTAACGTAAGAGCTGTTGTTGAAAGGAGTTGAAAATGATTTATAAAACTGTTTTGTCGGTGTCTCTTGTTTGTGTAACTATTTTTTTAACCGGATGCTCAACCGTGATAGTTGAAGGTTCTGGCAATAAAGATGTCATATCGTCAGCCCCTGTTACTATTCATGGTTCAATGTATGGCTTTGATTGGCAGAACAAGAAAAACGTCTTACTTGCTATGGATAAAGATAATAGGACACAATCCATTTATAGCGTTGAATGCCACTCTAATTATCTTTATCTTCTCACAGGAGTTTTGACCCTGGGGATCTATTATCCGCAGACGTTTGAATATACTCTTGTTGTGCCAGAACAATATGATGACGAAGATTAGGGTGACTAAATCTATTTTGTGACTGAAGAGTCCAGGAGGGAGAGTTATAATGTCAACAAGAAATATAGTTTTGGCTTTTGACGGCACAAGCAACAAGCCTGATTTGGATGATGATGGGGTGAACAGCTCATCTAATGTATATATGTTTAAGGAGGCTCTAAAGAACAAAAGAAGCAATCCAACACGCTGTATTTATGAACAGGGCGTAGGCACGAAATATGGAGAGCACCTTTTATCAAATGCCTTTGGAAAAGGCTTGGAGTTGCGAATACAGAAAGTATATAGGAATCTCCAGAACTTATTAACAGATGGCAATTTTGAAGAGAATAAGATTTTTATTATCGGATTCAGCCGCGGAGCTTATAGTGCCCGAAGATTAGCTGGCCTGTTAAATTACTCTGGTATTCCCGAAAACATCCAAGATTGGACGATTGGCTGGAATAACTTTATTCTACAAAATCTTGAAGCGGTTGAGTTGAAACAATCGGGTGCTTTTCTAGATGTTAAAATAAAAATGATTGGAGTTTGGGATACGGTTAAAGCAGCACCGCAAATATCTGATTTTCATGATACATATTTGCCGGCGAATGTTGAGTATGCGTATCATGCAATGTCAATTGACGAGAAGCGCAAGCAGTTTCAGGTTCTTAGATGGAATGCGGATAAAAGAGTTACGCAACTCTGGTTTCCCGGCGTTCACTCTAATGTAGGAGGCGGGTATGCCGATAAAGGTCTTTCGGACATTGCATTAAAATGGATGATAGGTTGCGCCTGTAAACACGGTCTGGAGTTTAAGCCTTCATATATCGATGCTAATGTTAAACCAGATACAAAAGGGATTCTTGTCAATTCACTCGAAAACTGGAAGCTTGGCAGGATTACACGTAAGATTTTACAAACCGACATGCTACATGCGAGTGTGAAAGATCGTATGGAATCTGACATTGCATATCGCCCGGTAAATTTACCGGAAACTCCCATATATGATGACGGAAGTTTTGTATAACCATTTAAGGCTTTTATTATGAATAGATTAAAGATGCACAGCCCAAATTTCACAGATGCAAATATCGCCAGAGTGGCGGAGCTGTTTCCCAACTGTGTCACAGAAGCTACTGATGAATCAGGCTCACTTACACGCGTGATTGACTTTGATCAGCTGCGTCAGGAGCTAAGCAACCATATTGTTGAAGGGCCGCGCGAACGCTACCAGCTCAACTGGCCGGGCAAGCGTGAGGCGCTACTGACCGCCAACGCCCCGATTGCAAAGACCCTGCGTCCCTGCCGTGAAGAGAGTGTGGATTTTGACACAACCGAGAACCTGTTCATCGAAGGCGATAACCTTGATGCGCTGAAACTTCTGCAGGAGACCTATCTGGGCAAGGTCAAGATGATCTATATTGATCCCCCCTATAACACCGGCAACGATTTTATCTACTCTGATAACTTTGCGGAATCAACTGATGATTTTCTGAAGGGCTCTGGACAGAGAGACGAAGAGGGCAATCGCTTGGTTGCCAACACAGAGTCCAACGGACGCTTTCACTCGGATTGGCTCAGTATGATGTATTCGCGGCTGAAGTTGGCGAGAAATCTACTCAGGGATGATGGGGTTATTTTTATCAGCATTGATGACGGTGAGGTTGCCAATCTTCGTAAACTGGGAGATGAGGTCTTTGGGGAGAACCAGTTTGCTGCTCAAATTATTTGGAAGAAAAGGAACACGCCGCCCAATGATAAAGTTATTGGAACTCAACACGATTATATACTTGTCTATGTGAAAACTTCGCTTGATGGGATTAACTTGCGGAGACGATCCGATGATCAAATTGCGCGATATAAGAATCCAGATAACCATCCCAAAGGACCGTGGGTTGCTGGCGATTTGTCTGCAAATGTTAAAGGTGGACGTTATGTTGAATCGTTAAACTATACGATTAAAAACCCACGAACTGGACAAGAGTTCTCTCCTCCAAATAATGGCAATTGGCGATTTAACAGCGAACGTATGCAGCGACATATAGATGTCGATGAAATATATTTTGGACAAGAAGATAAATCCTCGCCCAAGTTTAAACGCTTTCTCTCAGAAGTAAAATCTGGCACCACTTGGACAACACTATGGGATTTCGCTCCTTTAAACACAAGCGGGTCAAAGGAAATGAAGGATATCTTTGGGAATTCAGTCCTGTTTGAAAGTCCTAAACCAGTTGGGCTGATAAAGCATATCGTTTCAGCAGGTTCAGATACCGACTCAATAATTGTGGATTTTTTCTCCGGTTCTGCTACCACAGCTCACGCCGTCATGCAACTCAATGCTGAAGATGGAGGTAAGCGCAAATTTATCATGGTACAGCTGCCTGAAGCGTGCGATGAAAAGTCTGAAGCGTTTAAAGCTGGATACGAGACTATCGCAGAGATCAGCAAGGAGCGCATCCGCCGGGCTGGCAAGAAGATTCTGGAAGGTTTAACCACAGAGGGCACGGAAAAACACGGAAAGAGCAGCGAGGATTTATTCAACTCCACTTCCGTGCCTTCAGTGTCTTCCGTGGTTGATAAAAAAGGTTTAACCACGGAAAGCACGGAAAAACACGGAAAGGACAGCGAGGATTTATTCAACTCCACTTCCGAGGTTGATACCCTTGACATCGGTTTCCGCGTCCTGAAAGTCGACTCAAGTAACATGCAGGACGTTTACTACACTCCGGATGCAACCAAGCAGGCTGAGCTGTTTGATCTGGTTGATAACATAAAACCGGATCGCGCCCCTGAAGACCTTCTGTTTCAGGTTTTACTGGATTGGGGTGTTGATCTCACCTTGCCGATTTCTAAAGAAATCATCAAGGTAATTAAGGATGAAGGCGGGAAAAGGAAGGATGAAAGGGACACAGATGAAAAAGGTGCTTCATCCCTCAGCCTTCATCCTTCATCCTTCCAAGAATACGAAGTATTCTTGGTTGATGGCAACGCACTGGCCGCATGTTTTGTTAAAGCCGGTGAGATTACAGAGGAGTTCTGTAAGGAGCTGGCAAAGCGCAAGCCACTGCGCATTGTATTCCGGGATGCCGGTTTTAAAGATGACAGCGTGAAAATCAATGTGGAGCAGATCTTCAAACTGATGAGCCCGGGTACGGAGGTGCGTTCGATATGAATTGCGAAAAACACGAACAGGACGCAATAAAATCGGTTCTGGACAAACTTATCAGGAACTGGGAAAACGAAGTCGTGGAGTTTAAGCAGGCCGGTCAGAATTATTCGACCGACAAAATAGGCGAATATTTCTCGGCTCTAACTAATGAAGCTAACTTGCGCGGACAAGAGAAGGCTTGGCTGGTTTTCGGAGTGAATAACAAATCACGGAGTGTTGTCGGCAGCGATTACCGCCAGGATCCGGAGCGGCTGCAAAGCACAAAAATGCAGATATCTGAAAACACGGAACCAAGTATCACTTTCAGGAATGTCCATATTTTCATGCATCCCGAAGGTCGCGTGGTGCTCTTTGAGATCCCGTCCGCCCCTTGCGGTCTGCCGATAGCCTGGAAAGGACATTACTATGCCCGGGCAGGTGAAAGTCTGACTAGTCTCGGATTAGATAAACAGGATGAGATCCGTCAGCAAACCCTTACGACCGATTGGTCTGCCAAGCTTGTTCCTAATGCCACAGTTGAAGCTCTTGATGAGCGGGCTCTGCAGAAAGCCCGTAAATCCTATGCGAAAAAGTACTCTAATCGCTTTCCGGCTGACGAAGTGCTACGCTGGTCATTGACTACTTTTCTAGACCGTGCCCGGCTGACCTATGATGGCAGTCTTACCCGCGCTGCCCTACTTCTACTTGGCAAGCCGGAGTCGGCATACCTGTTGTCTCCGCATCCTGCGCAACTGACTTGGAAGCTTGTGGGCGTGGAGCGGGCTTATGAGCACTTCGGGCCACCGTTCCTGCTGAACACTTCGGCGCTTTACCGGAAGATTCGCAATATCCAACTCCGCATACTGCCAGAGAATCAGTTGCTGGCTGTTGAAGTTTCAAAGTATGATCAGCGTATTGCACTGGAGGCCCTGCACAATTGCATCGCACACCAGGACTATACCCGCAATGGGCGAATAGTTGTTACGGAAATGCCGGATCGTCTGATCTTCGAGAATGAGGGCTTCTTTTTCGAAGGCAGCCCAGAGGATTATGTGAGCGGAGAAAAGACTCCTCGTCGCTATCGTAACCCAGTGCTGGCGCAGGCCATGACGGAACTTAACATGATCGACACCTTGGGGTACGGCATTCACGCTATTCATGTCGGGCAAGCACGCCGTTATTTACCGATGCCGGATTATGATCTGACCAACCCCAATGCAGTGAAGATGACCGTTTATGGCGGCGTAGTCGATCCAGCATACAGCCGTTTATTGATCCAGAAAACCGATTTGCCGTTGGATGAAATACTGGCTCTGGACCGTGTCCAAAAGCATTTGCCACTTTCCGACGATATGGTCAGGCGGTTACGGCGTGACGGGCTCATTGAAGGACGCAAGCCAAATTTGTATGTTTCCGCCTCAGTGGCCAAAGTTACGGCCGGAAAAGCCGAGTACATCCGAACCCGCGCTCAAGACGACGATTATTATTGCAAGCTGGTTACCGATTACCTTAAGAAATTCGGCCAGGCTAACCGTAAGGAAATTGACAGACTGCTGATAGATAAGCTGAGTGATGCTCTGAATGACGATCAAAGATCACAAAAGATATCTAATCTGCTAACTAGATTAAGACGCCATGGAACCATAGTAAATAAGGGTTCAAGGAAGACGTCTTCATGGGAGCTTGCAAAAAAGGTTGCAGAATAAAATGGCCTTAAAAAATAAGAATAGGCATGGATATGGATTGTAACCGCTTGAGAAACAATTTGTTAGGCTTTAATGAAATTTATTCTGCAACTCCGTATTGCAGAATAAATACAGGTAGCATGCAGAATAAAGAGAGCTTGTGATGAAACTGAAATTTAAGAAACAAAAATACCAGACGCTGGCCGTTGAATCAGTGGTGGATTGCTTTAACGGGCAGCCGCCCTCATCAAAAATGACCTACCGAATTGATCCCGGGCGGGCAAAGAAGAACGCTCAAGGAGCATATCAGGCGGATCTGCTGGATGCTGATGGCTTCAGAAATGCTGCAATTATCCTGAGTGAATCTCAGATCCTCAAAAACATTCAGGATGTGCAGCTGCGCCAAAACCTCCCCTTGTCAGACGAGCTGGTCAAAAGTGCGATCTCTCCGGTTAACCTTGATGTGGAGATGGAGACCGGCACTGGCAAGACTTACTGCTACATCAAAACCATGTTTGAGATGAACCAGCGTTTTGGCTGGAACAAGTTCATTATCGTTGTTCCAAGCATCGCCATCCGCGAAGGCGTTTATAAGTCGCTGGAGATTACCGCCGAGCATTTTCAGGAGCAGTACCACAAGAAGGCCAAGTTTTTTATCTACAACTCCAAGCAGCTTCACAATCTGGAGAGTTTTTCATCGGATGCCGGGATAAACATTATGGTGATCAACGTTCAGGCTTTCAATGCGCGGGGCAAAGATAACCGTCGTATCTATGAAGAGCTGGATGATTTTCAGAGCCGCCGTCCGATTGATGTGATCAAAGCCAACCACCCAATTCTGATTCTGGATGAGCCGCAGAAGATGGAGGGGGCAAAAACACTCGACTCCCTCAGGGAGTTTAATGCCCTAATGATTCTGCGGTACTCTGCCACCCACAAAAAGCAGCACAATAAAATTCATCGCCTGGATGCGCTGGATGCCTACAATCAGAAGCTGGTCAAGAAGATCGCCGTGCGGGGTATCTCTGTTAAAGGTCTCTCCGGCACCAATGCTTATCTCTATCTGGAAGCCATTGAGATCTCGAAACAGTCACCCATTGCGCGGGTTGAGATGGAGTTCAGGCAGAATAACGGGATAAAAAGAATCACGCGCAGGCTAGGCAAAGGCGACAACCTGTTCACACTCTCCGGCGAACTGGATCAGTATAAAGGGTTTGTTATCGCTGAGATCAATGCGGTAACCGACACCGTGGAGTTTACCAACGGACACACCCTGCAGGCCGGCGAAGCAACTGGCGATGTGAACGAGTTAGCTCTCAGACGGATTCAGATCCGCGAGGCCATCCGGGCGCACCTTGAAAAGGAGAGGTCGCTGTTCCATCAAGGCATTAAAACACTCTCCCTCTTCTTTATTGACCAGGTTGCTAAATATCGTGTTTACACCGAGGTTGGCGAGGAGGGCGGTGAATATGCAAAGATCTTTGAGGAGGAGTACCAGCACTCTGTGAATGAACTTTGTCAGGATATGTTTCTACCGGAGGCCTATAAAACCTACCTGAATAACATCTCGGCGGAGCGGACACACAACGGATATTTCTCGATCGACAAAAAGAGTAGGCGGCTGGTTGATCCTGCAACTGCGGCGAGATCAACCGAGGCAGATGATGTCGATGCCTACAGCCTGATCCTGAAGGACAAAGAGCGTCTGCTTTCATTTAAAGAGCCTACCCGTTTCATTTTCTCTCACTCCGCGCTGCGGGAGGGGTGGGACAACCCCAATGTTTTTGTGATCTGCACGCTGAAGCACAGCGACAACACCATTTCCCGTCGTCAGGAGGTCGGGCGCGGCATGCGCATTGCGGTTAATCAATCCGGCGACCGACAGGATGATCCTGCAACCGTTCACGAAACAAATGTGCTGACAGTTGTGGCCAGTGAGAGCTACAAAGATTTTGTCAGCGCACTTCAAAAGGACATCAGCGAATCACTCTCTGAGAGGCCCCGTGAAGCCAACGAGAAATACTTTACCGGCAAGCTCCTTCTGGTGGAAGCCGGTCCTGTTCCGGTCACGCCCTTGATGGCCAAGCAGATCTGCCGGTATCTTGTTAAAAACGATTACACTGATCTGGATGATCGCATCACCCATCAGTATATTGATGCAGAAAAAAGCGGAACACTTGCGGAGTTGCCAGAGGAACTCAAACCATACAAAGAACAGGTTATCGCGTTGATTAACAGCGTTTACTCTGATATTAAGATGCCGCAGATTGACAATGGAAGAGGGGCAAAATTTAACCCACTCAACGCCAACTTTGAGAAAAAAGAGTTCAAAGAGCTGTGGAACCGGATCAACCACAAGGCTGTTTACAGTGTGGATTTCGACAGCGATGAGCTGGTTGGCAAATGTGTCCAGGAACTGAACCATGCGCTAAGGGTTACTCCGCTTCAATACACGGTGGAGCGAGGCGAACAGCTAGGCAAGGTCAGTTATGACCAGCTGAAATCCGGTGAAGGCTTCACCATTAACGAGAGCGAGATTGGTTACAACAACAGCTCCATTCACTCCGCAGTAGAATATGATCTGGTTGGCAAGATCGCTGAGAGCGTTCAGCTGACCCGCCGCACGGTCACTGAGATCCTCTCCCGGATAGAGAAGGCTGTATTCGCTCAATTCAAAACTAATCCTGAAAGTTTTATAACCAAAGCCATCCAGTATATTACGGAGCAGAAGGCCACCTGTATCATCGAGCACCTGAGTTACGACACCCTTTCAGAGACCTTTGACTCTGATATTTTCACTGACAGCCAGGTGAAGCAGGATTTCAGCAAGGCAGGCGATCCGCTCAAGCGGCACATCTATGATTACGTGATAACAGACTCAGGCATAGAGCGCACCTTTGTTCAGAATCTTGACGTGAGTTCAGAGGTGGTAGTTTACGCGAAGCTACCGAAAGGGTTTTCAATCCCGACACCTGTAGGCAACTACAACCCCGACTGGGCCATCTCCTTCAAAGAGGGGGCAGTCAAGCATGTTTACTTTGTAGCCGAGACCAAGGGCACAATGTCATCCATGGGGTTCCGTAAAACCGAGGAGATCAAAATCGCCTGCGCCCGTAAATTCTTCGCAGAGATCAACCGCAAGATCAATCCTGACAATGTCAAATACGGTGTTGTTGACAGCTATGGCAAGCTGATGGAGGTTGTGGGGAGTTGAGATCAGTTTCACGCAAATTTTTATTTGGAATGGATGTAAATGAGTGATTATACAGATTTATTAGAAGGTGTGAACACACCATTTGTTTCAAGCGTCCCTTTTCTATTAACCATGTCCCCACCTTGGAGGAAGTCGCTGATGATGCCTTTGCCCCCTCCTCCTGACCTAAATGCAAACATAAAAAGAAGCCCGCAGTGAAAGTGGACTTCTTCTTGTGCATGTTATCCCTTTCCATCTGTTGTAGTGCCATTCCTGATTTACAGATCAGTTAATTACTTATGAAAACTATTAAAGAAATCACAGTTGACGGCCCTTGGCTTGTTGGTGATGAATTGCATCTGTGTATTGTCCAAACAGCACCGCCAAGCATAGATGACATTAAGGCTGACAGCCCGCGCCTAGCAAATGTATCACTGTTGCAGCATCTATTGCAGGGGAGACCTGACGTCGGCGGTGGCATACCAATTCTCACAGAGCTGCTGCCAGGCTCGGGACCTTGCATTGTCATGTTCCCTGAATACTCTTTTGGGTCTGATGATTGGTTCGTCTTAAATAGCGCCATTGGATCAGCAGAACGACCACTTGTTTTATTCGCGGGGTTTGGTGCATCGACAGGTGAGCTAGTGAAGCATTGGGCTTCGACTGATGCAGACGATTACTCCCAGCCGCACTGTTTCGAGACACCTTCAAGCCTTGCGCCTACCTCCCTCTACAATGGTGCCTGGTGCTGGGTTCACAGACCTGGTATAGATACAAGATGTTACTGTTTTCTGAAAACATTTCCTGATCAGAGAATAGAATGCATTACTATTCCCGATCTGGCATTAGGAGAAGTCCCATTGGTTTTTTCTTTCGATGACCTTGTGATCACGCCCGGAATTTGCGCCGACCTATTATGCGGACAGACGGACAATTGGCGCGACACCATCACAAAGCACCTTGAAAATACTTCAGTAGGTAAAAGCAAGTCGGTTTTTTTTGCGGGACTACTTTACCAAAAACCACCAGGACATGAATTGTGGCAAAACGCAATTGATGGCATGCTGAATATCCCTTTAGATAGACCAGGTTTTAGTCCCGTTGTTGCTCTGGCCAATCATGCTTTAGGAACTCCAGAATGGGATAAAACATCAGATTGTTGGCGCAGCCAATCAGGTGTTTTTACTTCCAAAAATGTCTTTATGTCTCAAGAATATCTATCACATGTTAAGAAAGTCACTGATCGTAATTTTATTGGCGTTCTCATTAGGCGCAGTGAACCTTGTGCTGTCGGAGGAAGAGTCCGATGGTCTAAAAGTGCAACGACCGGAATGTTTCTTTGGCATGTTGGGAAATGTGCCATTATATTATCGTGCAACGAAAAATTCTCAGTTCTTTCACGCAATATTGAGGCTGATTATGAATGTGAACGCCTATTAAAGCGCCTTATTCTGCCAAAGCTAACATCGGGCACAGAAGTACTCGTGGACGAACGAGATTCACTCCTGCAGTTTATTGTGGATCACAAGATGGGTGCTCGACTGATCTCATCTTTACTTCAAGGTCTTGATGACACCGGGCAATATAAAGCACAAAACAGCAAAGTTATCTGCACATGGATAAAAGATGACCAACGAAAAGAGCAGCTCCGCCGTGGGTTAGTGGGGTTACTATTCCTTAAAAAGATTGAAATTGGTAATTGGAGCAACGAGAAGAACACCCTAGGGCAGATTCATAAAGATCTTGGAGGGAAACATGTTCACACATTAGTCTGGTCATCCGTAGAACTGACTGGTCTCCAGATGAATCGCTCTATCGAGCAGTGGGTCAATGAATTTTCGACTACTCAAGTACTCTTGGTTATAGGGCAAGCTAACTCAGGAGCTCTAAATAGTGGGCGAGTAAAACCTGAAAAAAGGTGTGACGTTACTGTACCCGATGATAGAGCATTATCACGAAGTGCTTCTATTGTAGATATCTCAAATGTACGCCAAGCGTACGTGCTCTCGCTGGAAGAAGTTGAAAATTTTTATTCTTGGCAAGACGATTATAAAAGAGATTTAATGAATCATGTTCTTGCGACATTAGAGAGTTAACCACTATTGTGAAACAGAGAGAAGAGTATTTATGAACTGGAAAGACACTTTTAATGCGATGGCCGAAAAGGTGGGGTTTCACCTTCAAGACATTACACAGCAGGATGATGCCGACTTTCCTGCGGGGGAACCAGTAGACCTATGGATGAGTTCTTATGCCGCACTTTTGTTATGGTCGCCTAAATGTAATTTACAGGATATTGAGCAGCGTCAGCTAACAGTTCAAGGCTGCTTCGACGGATTACTCTTAAAACAAGAGAAGGACGGTCAAGGGACATTTGATGGTTTCATGGTTGTGAGTCTGTCAGAGACTCCTAAATCCACAGGCATCATTGAGTCCTTTTATAAAATGCAAGCGAACACATCCGTCTGCCGTAAGCATGTGCTTTGGCCAGAAAAAAATGGCCATACCGACATGAACACACAAATTTTTGAACTAACGCCACTTGGTCTACCTAACGCAGGCAAAATCGTCGATGCAGCCCAACTTCCTGAGCTAACAGAGAAGGAAAGATCTTTTATCGAAGATATCGAACGCAACAGGTCGGGAAAGCAGGTAGCCGAAGAGCAACTCACCTCTATTGGATTGCAGTTAAGGGAGACTAGCGATGAAGTTAAATAATCTCATAGTCCAAGCTTTCAGAGGCATCAAAACCAAACTCGAATTCGATCTTGGCTCCGCGTTAACAGTTCTTTACGCTCCAAACGGCACAGGCAAAACATCCATTTGCGAGGCTGTGGAGTGGCTTTTTACCGGGCAGCTTGTCCGCCTAGGCATTGGTTTGGCCGACGTGAAAGACCTACGTTGTACCCTCTCGCCGGAAGACCATCCCACAAAAGTAGAAGCTGACGTTGCGGTGTTAGGCTCCAAGTTCAGGTTAATTAGGGAGGCTGGTGCGGTGTATGGTCTTAGATCGGGAGAACGTCAAAAGTTGGATGAAAGTGAACTCCTGAGGTTGCTGGCACCCAACTTGGTTGATTCGAATGTCCATGGTGCATCCGCTAACCCTACCCGCCGTAGTTGGCTAAGAGGCAGCAGGTTCCTGTCCGGTGAGAGCCTCTCCTTGCTGTTAGAGAGCTCTACAGACTCGAGCGACATTCGGCAGAGAGTTTTCGCGGACATCTTAGGCACTCGATCACTTGTCGACACTTCACTCAAGCTAACTCGGTACTGCACTACAATTAAGAGCAAGATTATCAATGCACAAGATGAGAAATTCTCTTTACTACAAGATATTCAGCGCTTGATTGAACAACTGGGATGTGCCGAACCAAATGCTATATGTCCAGGGGTTGAAGAGGCGATAAAGGGAGCTGTTGATGGTCTTTCCGATCTAAGTAAGGTTTTAGTTAACCTACATATCCCTGATATCAGTAACTCTGACCCAGCTGACACAATCGAAGCAGTGAGACACGGATTAGCTCAGGCCAATGCCATTCTTGGACAATTCAGCATGAACATTGCTGCGGTTGAAAGTAAATGGGCCGAAAGAAACCAATTCAACGACCGCGTAAAGATTCTAAGCGACAAGCTGTCCACACTGAATTCAAAGATCCAGACACTAAAAGTGCATATTACCGACGAGACCGAAAAGATCAGAACGGAAGAACAACAGGCAGCATCACTTAAAAACCAGTTAGACGATTCGATTTGCATTTCTACGCGATGCAAGCAGGCTTTAGATCAGCTTGTAAATTCAATTCAGCATTTTCCTGATTTAAGCGGAACAGCCAATCTCAATATGGCGCAACTCTATGAGGCTGTCCCTGAATATAGACTCTCAGCCAATGAAATCGAAACCAGACGCCGTTTGGCCGAACACATGACAAGCACCTGGCAAACATGGCGAAATATTCCGAATGAACTCATGCGACTAAAATTAAGGCAGGATGAACTTACTTTGATGATTTCAGACCTTGGCGATCTCACAGAACTCCATAGTCAGTGCGAACGAATTAAAGAAGATGTGCGCAAGAAACGGCAGCACTACGCTCAGATAACCGGAGCAGTCGGTAAGTTAAGACAGGCAGTGCAAAGTGCTTTGCCGAGTTTGGGAAAAGAATCTCGATGCCCCACTTGTGGTAGCATTTTCGACACTCCTGAAAGGTTGGCATTCGCACTGCAAGAAACGATGGCGCTGATGCCCACTACATACGCAACGCTCGCCGCGGAACTTTCTAATAATGAGGCGCAGTTACAGGTATTAGAAAACAAGATCCAGCTTGCAATATCTTCGATGCAAGAGCTCGAACAGACTCGAAGTGAACTTATTAACATGGAAGCACAGTTACTTAAACGAAAAGGAGAAACTGCGCAACTGGGCCTTATATGGGACTCAAATCTGGGCACAGCTCTTACGCAGTTTCATGCAAAACTATCCTTAGCGGAGAAGTTAAAAAACCTCCTTGCAGCCGTCCAGACGCTTGAGATTGTTAACACTAAATGGCAAAGTGGTCTCGAAACATTTAGAATGCAATTGTTGCAACAAACTCAACAAATGACAAACGGATTTCAGGGCGAAATATCGGAGCATAACAGATCATTGGCTAGTCTGAATAAAACGCATTCGACATATTCAACAGCGTTAAAGGAAAAAGTCATTGAGCAAGAACAAACTGAAAACGAACTAGCGATAATTCGCGAAGACGAAAACTCATTCAGAAGCCTTTGGGAATACGTAGCAGGTCGAGACATTTCTTGGTCAGACGAAAACCTTGACTGGGTTAAATCGCTTTACAGTAAGAGAATGGCCCTTGTACTGCAAATTACGGTACAGTTGGATACAGCGCGTCGAATCAGGGAAAACAAGGAAGGTTCGCGTCTAATACAAAACCGTCGCAAAAGGCTGTCTGTACTTCAAGAAAAACTAGAGAAGGCTCAGGCGCTGCTTGATCAGGCATCAAGAGTTCAAACCCTTCTAGAGCAGAAGATTACAAACCACACGAGAGAGCAGATTGAGTCCCTAAAATCGGTCGTCTCACCCCTGTTCGCACGAATGCAGGCCAACCGCATGTTTGATAGAGTTGAGACCGGAGACAACCCACTGGATTGGCTGGGTATCGTTGAGGGCACATCCTTCACCCCTAACATGCACTTCAGCCAAGGGCAACGGCAAGACTTAGCCTTATCCATTTTTCTAGCTCGCGCAAGAGGTCTGGAGGGCACGTTCTTTCTTGATGAACCGCTTGCACACTTGGACGATCTCAACCGGCTCGCGCTACTCGATGCTCTTCGGGTCATGGTGGTCGAGGGCGAAGGTGTCACAAATATGATTATTACAACAGCCAACCGAGCTCTAGTGAAACACTTGGTTCAAAAGTTCGCACGTGTTTCATTGCCCAATGACTATCGCGCCCTAAGCATCTATGAACTCATTGGCAATCCACGAGTGGGGGTTCAGACAAATAAGGTTGTTTAAGATATGCTGAGAAAGAATAGGAGCCAACTATAATAAAAACAGGGATCATCCTGTATCTGGAACTTAAAAAATTTACGGATTGACTGCTATGACAGATAAATTAATCAAAATTTGTGAGGAACATATTCTTCCTGCCTCGGCTCTTGCCGCGTCTAAAGAGCCATATATTCCTTTTATTCCAAAAAAGTGGAATGGAGTTCTTATACTCGTTGAAAATCAAGATCTGTCAAAAAAGAATGCCAGTTATGTGGAGTGGTTAAATGGTCTTTCTGCTAAGCACACATATTAATTTAAAACATGCGTTACATACTAAATCCTCTGCGATAGAATGCCAATGGGTTGAGAAGGAGTGTAAGCAATGTGCTAAGGTAATTTTCATCAGACCTGAGTGGGAATATCCTGAGCTTCGATGCTCGAAGTGTTGTAGAGAAAGTTGGATGTTTTCAAAGAAAATGGAAAAGAAAAAGGATATAACATAAAGAAGTTACTTGATACAAGAAAGTTCGTAAGAAAAAATAAAACTAAGTTTTGACACATTAAAGAAACGGCAGCATGAGCTGGGTGAGAAGTTGCCGCAGGATGTTTATCTGAGGGTGCATCGCGCGTTGAGCTGGCTGAAGGCGGTGTGAAGAAGTGCGCGAGTGCGTGAGTGTTTGCGTGCGTGAAGTGAGTGAAGTGATCGTGCCTTTTGTGCGGGAGCAACGTAGCTCCGATTTCTAATCGGAGATGTCCGGTTGGAAACCGGACCTACGGATACTCGTCTTCAGTTGACTAGAATTATGATTCAATTCGTCAAAGGCGCGCCAAATGATTTTACTATCTTTGTTTGACTCATCCACCTTCAGTCTTTGCAAGAGCTACGCTGTTTTTGAGGTAAAAAATCTTAGAGGTAAAAAATAGGATATGAAAAGTGGGCGTCCACCGCATAGCGGCGGACATACTGAAAGCAACACAGTATATCCGCCGCTATGCGGTGGATGCCTAGGCGTTTAAGTCAGGCGAGGAGCTGATGAAGCGCGACTCCTTCAAGGTATTCCTGGGTCGGCTGCTGCGTTAATGTCAGCATTTAAAGCTCTTGTATAAAATCTGATAACAATATTATAATGATAGTATAAAAAAGAAGGAGAAAGTATGCTTACACAAGAGGAAATTATTCATCAGATTGGTCAATATTCGCCTGAGGAGAGGGTCAGGATTGTCGAGACTGTGCTCACTGGCGTTGTTAAGCCTGATCGTGATGTTGAAAACGCCTGGCTTAATGTTGCGGCTGAACGTTGGGGACAGTATAAAAGCGGTAAAAGCAAAACATTTTCTTATGATCAAGTTATGTCAAAGTATAGGTCGTGATCAATGCAGGTTCGTTTTTTAGAAGACGCTTATTACGTCGTTTCCCGTATAGCCTGATTTATGGGATCGATAATGGGACTATAATAATTGTGGCGGTTGCCCATTCCAGGATGATGCCGGAATACTGGATTACCAGAATGAAGGGCCTGTGAGTAAAGTACGAACTGCTCCGCGCCTATTCAAGCAACTGGGCTGCGCTGCATGAAAACTGGGTGACTTCATGAGCGGCATTTTCACATGAAACTAAATTTTGACACATTAAAGAAACGACAGCATCAGCTGGGGGATAAGTTGCCGCAGGATGTTTATCTGCGGTTGCATCGAGCGTTGAGCTGGCTGAAGGCGGTATGAAGAAGTGCGCGAGTGCGTGAGTGCGCGGCCATTGGCCGAGCTTACGCCCACGTCGGGGGAAGAGTACGTGTGTGCGTGAAGTGATCGTGCCTTTTGTGCGGGAGCAACGTAGCTCCGATTTCCAATCGGAGATGTCCGGTTGAAGGGGCATGATTACGCTGGCGGCGGATTGTATTTCACAATTGTTTGTGCGCATAGTAACAATGCCACTTGATGTTGTACCATATTGTGTTACACCGTCAAGTCGCTGATTCAGTTTAAATTGGACAATTTTACATCGAAAGATGAGCGCGGGTTTTTGAGCATTAATATTCTGCAAATGTGTTTGTTTTATCTTTGGCTGGGAGATTTGGCAGACCGTGTCGGGCAATACGCTTAATTTATATGTTCCCGGTCGGTAACAAAACGGGCTTTTAATTAGATTTCGGGGCAAAAGTTCCCGATCGGTAGCTTTTGTTGTTGATCTGAGGTTTTTTTTGTGAGATATTCCTTATCGGGAACATTTATATGAAAATTATAAAGAATACAAAAGAGTTGGGAAAGCTGATAAGGGCAAAGAGAACGCTTCTGAAGGTTACTCAGAAAGAGTTGGCTTTAGCGGCGGGAACCGGTCTACGCTTTATTATTGACGTGGAGCGGGGCAAGGAGACCTGCAGGGTTGGTAAGATCTTTGATGTGCTCCAAGCACTTGGACTCTCATTGCAGACATCCGGTATGAATGGGTTTGAAAATGGAGGTGGGAGCCGATGAAGAGGCTTATAGTATATCTTAATTCACTGCATATCGGTGAGCTGGAGGAGAGTGCAGACGGTCAGCTCAGGTTTCGGTATTCTTCCGATTGGCTTAATAACTCTCACGCTATTCCTCTTTCAAGATCACTCCCGCTTAAGGATAGTCTCTTTAACGGGGGGGAGGTACGTTCCTTTTTTGCCGGTACGTTGCCGGATGAGGAACCTCGTCGGATAATTGCAGAGGTGCTGGGCATCAGTTCCGCAAACGACTTTGCTATGCTTGAACGGATTGGAGGGGAGTGTGCCGGGG
This sequence comes from Bacteroidales bacterium, assembly GCA_023230265.1. Taxonomy (GTDB): domain Bacteria; phylum Bacteroidota; class Bacteroidia; order Bacteroidales; family UBA932; genus Bact-08. The sequence continues at coordinate 31,269 of JALNXR010000002.1, forward strand.
CGGTTTCGTTGATGCCGGAGGGAATGCAGCCG
>JALNXR010000082.1 GCA_023230265.1 Bacteroidales bacterium
TGCTTGCTGGAGAGTGTAAGATATGACAATCTCTCCATAGCCACCTCCTCTGCGTGCGACGGGCCGCTGATCACTCCTATGAGGTCATAGGGAACTTTATGCCTGAGATTGAAATATTCAGCTATTGTGATATTCTCCTCAGGGATCATACCCTTGATTGCCGAGATTATGAATTTGTTTTGGAGTAACTCACTTTTCAGCGGGGCCACCTCAGCCGGAAAAAAGGCGGATGGGACACAGAAAAGTATAATATCTGCACTGCTGACAGCCTCGTTGACATCAACAGTGAGTAAGAGTCTCGAGGGGTCAAAAGAGATTTCCCGGCTATAGAATGGATTGTGTCCATTCTGCATTATATATTCAGCTATCTGTTCACTTCTTACATACCAGACAACCCGGGAGTGGTTCTCAAGAAGTAGTTTCACAAGAGAGGTGGCCCAGCTCCCGCTTCCAATCATTGCCACCCTTCTCTCCTTATTAAATATATTCTCCATATAGATACAAATATATCCATTTTTGAGATATATCTAAACAAAAACATATACTTTTGTTTTTGGAAAAGCTTAGTATGAAAGATGTTAACAAATTATACAATAAGGCTTTGGCAGGAGAATTTCTCTCTGTCAGGGAGGGAAAAGAGCTATACACCCGGACTCCTTCTTCACAACTCTTCTATCTTGCCGACCAGATAAGATTTAAAAAAAATCCGCTAAGGAGGGTGAGTTGGCAGATCGATCTGAATGTAAACTATACCAATGTCTGCATATCAGGATGCCTGTTCTGCAATTTCCACTGCCGTCCTTCGCAGCGGCAATCAGCCTACACTCTGACCAAAGAACAATTACAGGAAAAAATCAACCTGGTGAGAGAGGCCGGAGGAGATCAGCTTCTGTTACAGGGAGGTCTCCATCCTAATTATGATATTGAATTCTACGAGAATATGCTCCGCACGATCAGGGAGATATCCCCGGGAATCAAGCTGAATGCACTTGGGCCTCCCGAAATTGCACACATCTCCCGTATAAGCGGTATAACCATGACAGAAACAATAAAAAGGCTGATAGATGCAGGGCTGGACTCTCTTCCAGGTGCGGGTGCAGAGATATTGTCTGACAGGGTCAGAAAGATAATCTCACCCTCAAAACCGGATGCCCACTCCTGGGAAAAAGTTATGAGAGAGGCTCATAAACTTGGAATTGGGACTACTTCAACAATGGTTTACGGACATCTCGAGACTTTGGAAGAGAGGTTAGACCATCTGGTATTGCTAAGATCCATTCAGGCTGACAAACCTGCAGAAGCTCCAGGATTCAGGGCCTTCATAGGTTGGCCGATGCAGTTAAAAAAAACCAGGCTTCTGGAGAAATATCCTCTCTCTCCTCCCTCTATGCTCGAAAACCTGAAAATGGTGGCAATCTCCAGAATCATGCTGATCAATGTACCTCATATACAGGTATCCTGGCTGACCATTGGCCCCCGGACGGCCCAGCTTGCTCTTCACTGCGGGGCTGATGACATGGGATCGGTTATGATTGAGGAGAATGTTGTCTCCTCCGCCGGTTCACATTTCAGAATGGTGCCTGATGAGATGGAAAGATGTATCAGAGAGGCAGGGTTTGATCCCTGGCAGAGGAATCAGGACTACACTCCTGTTTTGAAATAACATAACCTTCGTCTTCCGGAAGACCGTCTTTTAATGAGGCCTCAACGGCAAGCTTGTCACATCTTTCATTTTCAGGATGCCCGGAATGTCCCTTTATCCACACAAAGCTGACTTTGTGCTTTCTGAAAACAGAAATAAAACGGATCCAGAGATCTGGATTGAGAATTTTCCGGAAACCTTTTCTCTCCCATTCAAAAAGCCACCCTTTATTGACGGCGTTACACACATATAAAGAATCGCTGTATACTGTAACAGTGGAACCGTTCTTTTTAAGTGCCTCCAGTGCAATTATCACAGCTAAAAGCTCCATACGGTTGTTTGTTGTTAACCTGTAACCTCCTGAAAGTTCTTTATAGTGACTTCCGGATCTTAGAATCACACCGTATCCTCCGGGCCCCGGATTGCCTCTGGAAGCCCCGTCTGTGAATGCGTTAATCATTTAGGTTGACAGGCTGAAGAGAGTTAGCAATCAGCTGATCGTAATCTTTTCTGTTTCTACTGATATCGCATGCAGTATATATAGCTGCAATCATTGAGGAGTGGCTGGCAAGGTTTTTACCGGCCAGATCATAGGCCGTACCGTGATCCGGAGAGGTTCTCACAACAGGAAGTCCTGCAGTAAAGTTAACTCCACATTCAAAGGAGAGTGTTTTGAACGGTATGAGTCCCTGATCGTGGTACATTGCCATAACTGCATCGTATTTTCTAAATTCTCCGGCTGCAAAAAAACCATCCGGAGAAAAGGGACCGAATACAAGCAGACCTTTATCCCTCAACTCCCTGAGAGCCGGGTTTATGACATTTTCCTCCTCATCCCCGGTGAGCCCGTTATCCCCTGCATGAGGATTGAGACCCAGAACTGCGATTTTTGGTTTTGGAATTGCAAAGTCTCTTCTCAGAGATTGGTCCATAAGTATGATCTTATCCATTATCAGCTTTGGAGTGAGACTGGCAGATATCTGTGATACGGGAATATGGTTTGTGACAACACCAATCTTAATAACCTGCGACACCATGAACATGAGAGAACTTCCTGCTCCGAAACTGTCAGTGAGGTACTCTGTGTGACCTTTAAAAGCGAAACCGTTTCTGGAAACTTCGTATTTATTAAAAGGAGCTGTAACCAAAGCATCCAGATATCCCCCCTTTAACTCTTTCACAGCCTCTTCAAGTGCCTTAAGAGCCCCTTTTCCGCCCTCTTCGTTCTGCTTCCCGGGTTCCGGTACCACAGAATCGGGAATACAGTTTACAACATTGATGCGCCTGGGATGTGCCTCTCTTGCACTGTTTATAAGATTTGCGGGAAAGTTCTCCACCTCAGTGATCATTTTTTTATAATATCCTAATATCTTGGATGATCCGTAAAGCACCGGTGTGCATAGATCCAGAACTCTCTGATCAGAGAGAGCCTTAATTATCACTTCATATGAAATTCCGTTTGCATCTCCCTGGGTGATACCAATTACTATCTTGTTATTCATCGGATTTACTGTAATAAAAAATTTGTGAAAGATACAAAATTTAGATAAGATTACTAAATTTGTGATTATGACATCTGTATTGGACACCGATATCAAATTCCTCCCGGGTGTGGGTCCAAAGAGAGCAGAGGTTCTTTTTAAAGAGCTCAATATCAAAAACTGGCGTGATCTGCTCTATACTTTTCCATTCCGGTATCTGGACAGAACCAGAATCTACTCTGTATCGGAGGTCGATTCGGGAATGAGTTATATTCAGCTGAGAGGCAGGATAACCAGGATCAATGTTATAGGAGAAAAGAGCCCGGCAAGAAGGCTGGTAGCATCTCTATCAGACAGCACAGGGGTGATTGACCTGATTTTTTTCCAGGGTATAAAATGGATGAAGGATCGCCTTAAGATAAACAACGAGTATATTGTCTTTGGTAAACCATCCATTTTCAACCAATCTCTCAATCTTGTCCATCCGGAAGTAGATCCGGTAACTGAAGAGAACCCTCTATATGTCGGGAACATGATCGGGGTGTATCCCTCTACAGAAAAGCTCAGAAACACAGGGATAAGCAATAAACAGCTTGCCAGGATGGTTGCAGTTGCCCTTAAACAGACTCAGGATCTCATCCCTGAGTCACTCCCCGGTTATATACTTGCAGAAAAGAATCTTATGCCTTTGAGAAGTGCTATACAAAATATCCACTTTCCCGTTAATCAGCGTGTACTTCTGCAGGCTCAGTTCAGGCTTAAATTTGAGGAGCTCTTCTATCTGGAACTCTCTCTCCTGAGAATAAAAACAATAAGGGAGACAAACAACAAAGGTTTTGGATTCCCCAGAGTGGGAGAATTCTTTAATTACTGCTTTGACAAGATTCCATTCGAACTGACCGGAGCACAGAAGAGAGTGATTAAGGAGATCCGGGGTGATATGATAAGCGGCAGGCAGATGAACAGGCTGCTGCAGGGAGATGTAGGGAGCGGCAAGACCATGGTTGCTCTGTTGTGTGCGCTCCTTGCTGCCGACAATGGTTACCAGTCATGCATTATGGCCCCTACAGAGGTTCTTGCCAACCAGCACTATAATTCTGTCTCAAAAATCATTCAGGGGAGCGGGCTTGAGATTTCTTTACTCACAGGAAGCACTAAATCTGCAGCCAGAAAAGAGATTTTGGAAAAGCTGGAAAATGGCACAATAAATATATTGTTTGGCACTCATGCCCTGATTGAGGATAAGGTAAAATTCAACAGACTTGGATTTGCTGTAATTGATGAACAACACCGGTTTGGGGTGGAACAGAGAGCCCGGCTATGGAGTAAGTCTGATGAATTGCCTCACATTCTGGTTATGACGGCAACTCCAATCCCGCGGACACTTGCCATGACCCTGTATGGTGATCTGGATGTATCTGTCATTGACGAGATGCCTCCCGGACGGAAAGGGGTAAGAACTATACATGCTTCCGAAAATCAGCGGGATAGAATAAGAGAGTTCATCAGGGAACAGATAGCTTCCGGCAATCAGGTTTTTATTGTATATCCCCTGATCAAGGAGAGCGAAAAGATGGATTACAAAAACCTGGAAGAGGGCTACGAAAATGTTCTTAAGCATTTTCCGCCTGATCGTTATAAAGTCGCTGTGGTGCATGGTCAGCAGAAGAGCGATGAAAAAACCGGAAATATGGAACTTTTTGTAAGCGGCAAAGCGAACATTTTGGTATCCACATCGGTTATAGAGGTGGGTGTGGATGTTCCTAATGCAACTGTTATGGTGATCGAGAGTGCTGAGAGATTCGGCCTTTCACAGCTTCATCAGCTAAGAGGGAGGGTTGGCAGAGGATCAGAAAGCTCATACTGCATACTTATGACTGATTATAAACTGAGTAAGGAGTCCAGACAGAGGGTTGACCTCATGTGTTCAACCCAGGATGGTTTTGAACTTGCAGAAGCCGATCTCAGAATGAGAGGTCCCGGGGACATTGAGGGCACGCAGCAGAGCGGACTCCCTCTTGTACTTAACATTGCATCTCTCTCAAAGGACACAATGATCCTGGAGGATGCAAGGAGGTATGCAACAACGGTACTGGAAGAAGATCCTCAACTCTCTGCAGATAAGAACAGAAACCTCAGAAATCAGTTAGAAAACATGAAGCAGGAGGTAAGGGATTATTCGCAGATAAGCTGATAAGTTAGCTTATAATACACAAAGTTAATATTAAGATTGTTGGAGTTCATTTATTAAAAACCCCGGCTGATGGGGGGAATATATCAGGATTGAAAGCGTATGAGTAATGAAATTATTATATATTATCCGAACGAATATGCCGAACATATTGAGGTATGGATTGAAGATGAAACCGTTTGGTTATCACAAACACAAATGGCAATGCTTTTTAGTCAAACTAAACAGAATATAAGTTTACACATCAATAATTGCTTTAAAGAAGGAGAGCTGGAAAAGGCCTCAACCGTCAAGGAATCCTTGACTGTTCAAAAAGAAGGTGATCGAAATGTAAAGCGTAAAATTGAATACTACAACTTAGATGTCATTATTTCGGTTGGCTATCGTGTAAAATCAAAACAAGGCACACAATTCCGGATTTGGGCAACTAATGTTCTAAGAGATTATTTATTAAAAGGTTATGCTCTCAATCAAAGGATTAACAGAATCGAAAACAGTGTGGAAAACCTTGGAAAAAAGGTTGATGCCATTTCTCTGCAAATTAAATCAGTCGAAATTCCTAACCATGGTGTATTTTTTGACGGACAGGTATTCGATGCATATGAATTAGCCTCTAAAATCATTCGCAATGCAAAAAAAAGCATCGTATTAATCGACAACTATATTGACGAAAATTCACTTACCATTTTAAGCAAGAAAAATCAAGAAGTTAGCGTTTTGCTATTATCTAAAAATGTTACGAAACAAATACTGCTTGATGTGCTAAAAGCCAATACCCAATATGGGAATTTTGAAATCAAAGCCTTTGATAAAAGTCACGACCGTTTTTTAATCATTGACGAAACTGATATTTACCACCTTGGGGCATCCTTAAAAGATTTGGGCAAAAAATGGTTTGCCTTTTCAAAACTGGACAAAAGCTCTGTGGACAACATTCTAAAAGCAGTTGGTAAATGAATAAATACAGCGAAAATGAAGCGGAAAAAGAGATATTCATTACACTTTGAATAATGAGCCAAAACGAATAAATTCAATAAACAATGAAATACATAGGCGCACATGTCAGTGCATCGGGCGGCGTGGAAAACGCACCTTTGAATGCACACAATATCGGAGCAACAGCTTTTGCCCTTTTTACAAAAAACCAGAGGCAGTGGCTCTCTGCACCGCTATCCCAAAAGAGTATAGAACTATTCCGGGAGAGGTGTGAACAGTACAATTATTCTCCATCCCGGATACTTCCGCATGACAGCTATCTGATTAACCTGGGACATCCGTTAAGTGATGCCCTTGAGAAATCGAGAACATCATTTCTGGATGAGATGAAGAGATGTGAGCAACTCGGGCTGGACAGACTGAATTTTCATCCGGGGAGTCATCTCAATCAGATATCTGTTGATGAGTGTCTTACACGTATTGCAGAATCTATCAATATTTCTCTGGAGAAGACAAAAGGAGTGACTGCCGTAATAGAGAACACAGCCGGACAAGGGACCAATCTTGGCTTTAAATTTGAGCAGATTGCAAGGATTATTGATATTGTTGAGGATAAAAACCGTGTGGGAGTCTGCATAGACACCTGCCACTCCTTTGCTGCCGGTTATGATCTCTCCAATGCAGAGGGTTTCAAACGCTCTTTTGACCATTTTGATAAGGTAATCGGATTCAAGTACCTTAAAGGAATGCATCTGAACGATGCCAAAAAGGGGCTTAACTCAAGGGTTGACAGGCATGATTCTATTGGTGTCGGTTTGCTGGGTGAAGAGACATTCAAAATATTGATGAAAGATCCCCGTTTTGACGGAATTCCCCTTATACTGGAGACACCGGACGAAACACTTTGGAGTGAGGAGATCGCCCGTCTGAAATCCTGGGAGAGGGAGTGATTTTTAAAGAGAGCTATATTATGAAAAAAGTTATCATAATAGCATCCCTTATCACATTTTTTATAAATAACGGCTTTTCGCAGATGAATCCACTAACAAAAGAAGAAGAGAGAGTTATACTCCACAAAGGGACAGAGGCTCCCTTTACAGGTAAATATGTGCATAACAAGGAGAAGGGGACATATCTGTGCCGGCAGTGCGGTGCCCCGCTTTACAGATCTGCAGACAAATTTGATTCCGGATGCGGATGGCCCAGTTTTGACCAGGAGATCCCCGGTGCAGTGACCCGTCACAGAGATCCTGACGGTACAAGAACAGAGATTGTCTGCAATAACTGTGAAGGGCATCTGGGACATGTTTTCACAGGCGAAAAATTCACAAAAAAAGATACCCGTCATTGTGTCAACTCAATATCTCTTGTGTTTGTTCCGGAAAAGAGAGAGTCTGCAATTTTTGCCGGAGGGTGTTTCTGGGGGGTTGAATTTATGCTTCAAAAGCTGTTCGGGGTAATCTCCGTTACAAGCGGTTACACCGGAGGGAACAGCAGAAAACCATCTTATGAAGAGGTTTGCGAAGGAAACAGCGGACATATTGAAGCAGTGGAGGTCATCTTTGATGCCAGTCTGGTTTCGTATGAGAAGCTGACAAAGTATTTCTTTGAGATACACGACCCCACACAGCAGGACCGGCAGGGACCTGATATAGGATATCAGTACAGATCTGCCTTATTCTTCAAAAACCCTCAGCAGAAAGAGACTGCTTTGAAAGTGATAAGTGAGTTGAAAAGCAAAGGTTACAAAGTGGTTACAGAATTACGGGAAGCAGTTCAATTCTGGCCGGCAGAAGATTATCACCAGGATTACTACCTTCGTAAAGGAGGCATCCCCTACTGCCACAGTTATAAAAAAAGATTCTGATCTTTTTGCGAGCCAAATCCCTTTTACTACTTTTGCAGGCCTATGAGAGATCTGACTAAAGGGAGCGTCGGCAA
>JALNXR010000083.1 GCA_023230265.1 Bacteroidales bacterium
GGGTGTCATAAACAATAATAAAACTTACTTCATTTCCGGGACGGGTGTAAACCAGATACTTACTGTCAGGAGACCAGTTATAGTCATTTATCGGATTATGATCAGACTTCTCAACCACTCTGTTTTTACCCGATGTCACATCCAGAATGTTCAGAGTGTTCATCTTTTCACTCCAGGCAATCTGTTTTGAATCCGGCGACCACTCAAATCCGAGGATATGGGTCTTTACATCTGTGAGCCTTTTCTCCTTACCCTTTGAATCTACATACCAGATATTGAACTCTCCGTCCTTGTCCGAAACATATGCATAACCATTCCCGTCCGGAGCCCAGTCCGCATATTTGTCGTTGGCACTACAGGAGTTGGTAAGGTTATAGGTCAGTCCCTCCTTTGCAGGCAGGGAGAATATATCACCTCTTGCCACTCCAAGGACTCTCTCTCCGTTTGGTGAAACCGATACACTCCTGAGGCTGCTTGCCAGATTTTTCCATTCAGGACGGGACCAGGCTATATCGTTGTTGATTTTCACAATCACCTTCTCCCATTTTCCTGTGTTCATATCCAGCTTATGGATGTATCCGCCGTTCTCGTAAACTATGTAGTGGTCACCTGCAGAGGGGAATTTGACATCATATTCAGAATATTTTGTTATCTGTCTGGCATTACCGCTTTTGATATCAAACTCGTAGATATTCATATAAGAATCCCTGTCGGAGGCATAGAAGAGCTTGTTGCCGTCAGGAGACCACATTGGGAATACATCCTGATTTGCATTGTCAGTTATTTTGCGGGACTCTTTTGTGGCAAAGTTGAAGATTCGGATATCATCCGCCATTCCCCCGCGGTATCTCTTCCATGTGCGGAACTCCCTGAATATATAATTATATGCCAGCTCTTTACCGTCAGGGGAATAGTCAGAAAAACCTCCATTCTTCAGGGGAATACTCTCTGAGAGTCCTCCCTCAAAAGGAACAGTCATGAGTTGACCGGTAAATTGGTTGAAGGTGTATGCCCTTGTCCTGTAAAGAATCTTCTTCCCGTCAGGTGTCCAACCCATCACAATATTGTTGGGCCCCATACGGTCGCCTATATCGTCCCTCTCAAGAGTGGCAGTGTATGTTACCCTCCTTGGCTCCCCTCCCTCTGCCGGAATTACATAAACTTCCGTATTTCCGTCATACTGGCCTGTAAAGGCAATCATAGTGCCGTCAGGAGAGAACTTAGGGAACATTTCATAACCGATGGATGAGGTCAGCCTTCTGGCCACACCGCCGTTGGAAGATGTTATGTAAAGATCCCCGGCATAAGCAAATACAATTTTATCTCCCTTAATGTCGGGAAACCTGAGCAGTCTTGCCTCAGGGGTCTCAGGTGCTTTAGGCACTTCAGGTGTTTCAGCGGCAAGAAGTCCTGACAGTGAGGAAAAGAACAAAGAAGAAAGTACCATTAAAATTACAGAAAGTGTTCTCATTGATTTTTGGTTTAGACCTTGCCACAGTTTTCGGCAAGGGGTTTGTTTTGTGTTAATTATGTTTGGCATTTTTTTATGATTACCTTTTGCAGCTTGTCGAAAACTGTGGCAAGGTGCAGACTACATAAAGGATAAAGGTAAATAAAATACTTCACTTAATGAGTGTAGACTTGTTATGTATGTTCTAAAACTATAACGATACTGATAATAAATCGTTTCCGATCCTGTGAAAAGCATTGACAATTTTTATTGCCTGCTCCTTGCGCGGCTTAGATGCTCCTACCCGGTAACGGCTTAACTGTTTTTCATTTATTCCGGTAAGCTTGGAAAGGGTTACTCCTGAAATAATTCCGTCATAAAAATATAGCAGGCTTTCTATGTCAAATTTATACTCGTACTCAAATTGCATATCGAACACCTGCGGATAAAATTCTCCGTCTTTTCTGGCACAATCGATGTAGAATTCCACACTTTTTTCAACTTCTTTTTTAAGATCAGCGAAACTCCCGGATACAGCAACTATAAAACCCTCTATAATATCTAAATTAGCACAGTATCCTTTTTCTGTCTTAGAAATGTTTACAACTACTTTTTCCATAATTAGTTAGATCAATTCTGATTAAAATTTTATTCCTGCTTGTTTTTCAATTGATTTAAGTAAGCTTCCTGTTACATCATCAGAACATTTACCATTAATCGTCACTTTTCCGGACTTCTTAATGTGTTTAAATTGTTTGTGACTTCCTTTCTGGTGAACGATAATCCATCCTTCATCTTTCAGCCTCTTTAAAATTTCAGAAACTTTAACAACTTTCATCTCTCTCAACTTACCCAACAAAACAAAGATAGATATTTGTCTACTATATCCAAAATTTATTCAATACCCTAATCCAAATGGAGTATTGAAAGAGAATAATAATGACTTTTGTTGCAATGAAAGGTTATATTATTTAACTTGACACATGTTTGATTATCGCATCATCTACTCATTCATCTATTTATATTTCGAGTAAAAATTTAATAATCAGATATAAACCGGTTTGAATCCTGTCGGGGTCGCAAATTGGACAAATTTGAAGGGGCACTTCAAATTTTTAAAATGTTCACAAGATAATTTTCTATTCGCAGCTATGTCATTAAAAACGGGATCACTCCCTATTGCTTACCACCAGTGTTGTAGTCAGCGGGACTCCGGGTGCAGTTTCAAGGTTCATAATCCTGATACCGATCTTATGCTCCTTCCCGAATTCGAAAATTGAGCTATTTGAAATTAATACAGCCATCTCTCCTTTTGCCGGAAGAGAGATCCCTCCAGAGTAGGTACTGATTTAAATTCCTCCGGTATCGGTAAATTTTATCTCAAAAGGAAGGGAAGTGTTGTTGGAAAACGAGATATAACCATTTTTGCCCGAAAAATATGTTTTAATTTCTATTGACTTATGGAACAGCGCCTCCATTAATGTTTTGTCACCGTAGAGTGAATCATTGCAGTAAGAGATTGTTCTCTCCTCTTTTAACGTCTCTTTTATGCTTTCGGGAGTCCTCTCTTTTGCAAAAACAAGAGTCATTGTCCTTGGGAGTTTTCTGTTAAGGGTAGTCGGATTATGTGTGTCTGAATTTGCCAGGTTGGCAAGATTCTTCTCTTGTACCCATCTGAAGATTTCCGGATCGTAACGTCTTGAGTTGACCACCTCAACACCGTCAATATATCCCTCATTATAAAGCAAGTCTATCAACGGAAACCATATCGAAGTATTATTGTGAGTTCTGTACCAGGGATGATTCCAGACAATAAAGGCATCCTGTTTTCTCGCCTCTGCCAGAGAGCCTCTGATAAATGAACGTCCAGCGGGATTAGCTGGATCAAACTGTTTCCCGAAAGGATCAGCATCTTTTATGAACAATGCGTTAAAGTGTCCCGGAGGTACCTCCTTTGTTATCTCTGCACCAGGAATAAGAATGATCCTCTACTTTCCTGCAGCATCCTTTGCCAGATTATTAGGGGCATTGTAAGAGACTTCATTAACCTTTGCACTCAACTCTTTGATTCTCGGGCGATATTCAACATGATCTGTAATTGCGATTACATCAAGACCTTCTGCGAATGCCTCTTCAACCTCATAGCAGGCCAGACAGTACCGTCAGAAAAGACAGTGTGCAGATGAAAGTCGCACTTTAAAACATGGTAACCAGAAACAGTTTCCGGAAGCCTGAATACATTTCTGCGTATTTCTTGTGATAATGAAGGCGTTATACAAGACACCAGAAACAACAAGGAAAATAATGTCGTTCTCGCTTTCATAGTTATAATATTTAGGAGTAAGGTAATGTTATTCTTTTTATGGCACAAACTGCAAGACCTTGCCACAGTTTTCGGCAAGCACTTGATTGAGAGTTAATTGTGCTTGGCGTTTTTTTAACAGCCACCGATAATCATCGATAATTATCGATAACCATCAAGAATCTAAAAAAATGCTTTTGATAGTGTCTTGATATTAAAACACTTGCTGAAAACTGTGGCAAGGTGCTAGGTTCTAAGGCATCCAACAGGGACTACATATACTCCGTCTTCTCCTCTGTAGGCATAATCACCTACAGCTGTCACAACTGCCAGGAAAGATGGTTCTTTCATTTTATCTATGTCTATCTTCTTACTAAGCTCTTTCAATGTCCTGATTCCATCAGAAATCTCATCATCTCCTCCAATTTTTATCTCAATCAAACCATATGACCCATTTTTCAGACAAATAACCGCATCGCATTCCAACCCAGATTTATCCCTGTAATGATACAGCACACCATTGTTAGCTTCTGAATAAATTCTCAGATCTCTTATCACAAGCGTTTCAAAAATAAGCCCCATTGTCTTTATATCGTTTATCAGGTCTTGTGGGCCCAGTCCTAAAGATGCTGTTGCAATCGAAGGATCAACAAAATAACGGGTATCTGATGTGCGGATAGCTGTTTTTGAACGAATATTTGGATTCCAGGCAAGCACATCTTCAATAACATATAGTTTCTTTAGTGCGTTAATGTATGAAGTAACAGTATCTACACTCAATGATTCTGTATCATGACTGACTATATCTGCATATATTGTAGAGACAGAAGACTGGGTGCCTTGATTCCTCGCATAAGATCTCATCAGCCTTTTTGTGAACTCAGGATCCCGCTTGACATTGTCCACCCTTGAAATATCAATATTTGATATTGCTGAAACATATTCTCCGGCAATTTTCTGGGCATTATCAGAATCAATCATCGAAGCCCTCGGCCATCCACCTCTACACATTAGCTTAGCTATATCCTCCAAAGTAAGCTTGTTCATGCAAGCCAGATCCGTATTGGCTGTAAACAAATCATCCTTCAAACTTACAGTACCATTTGATTCCCCTGATTCAAACAGCGACATAGGCCTCATTGTCAACCATGCAAAGCGTCCGGTTCCCGAATGACTAATCTTATCCCTACCCGCCTTATCAAGAGGAACTGCTGAACCAGTCAGAATAAATTGTCCCAACCCATTTTCACGATGATCTACTTCAAACCTAACTGCATCCCACAATTCAGGAGCCTCCTGCCATTCATCCAATAACCTTGGAGTTGCACCCTCCAGTAACAGTTTAGGATTTATCCTGGCAAGTCTCAAATTCTGATCTTTTTTGGAAGGCTCATCTACATATAAAACAGAACCGGCAATTTGTTCAGCGGTTGTTGTTTTGCCACACCATTTAGGACCCTCGATCAATACAGCACCCATAATTTCCAGCTTCTCCTTTAACAGACCGTCTGCTATTCTTTTCTTATAATTTTTCATATTAAGCAATCCTCCAAAATTTAAACAAATATAAGTATTTATCCGTTCATTCGGCAATCTGGCAAGAATTTATTCGGTAATTTGGCGCGATTTCATTCCGCCTTTTAGCGGGTTTTTGTTAGGCAATTTGGCAAAATATTTTCGCTTTGGTTCCTTACAAAGTGCTAACTTCTTAAGCAATCATAACCTTTTGATGCTTCAACAGGTTTATTATAAGTCTTTTGTTGCACTAAAAGGTATAAAAGAGACACCTTGTGGTTCGCTTTTAAAATTGTACCTTTGAAATATCATCCACCGTTCCGGACGGTCAGACACAGTAACCTTTATTTTATCTTGAGAAGGTAAGATTTAGAATAAATATTCATGTAATGAAAAGAGATGAATTATTAATGATTTGCAAGTATTATCATGGGGAGGATAGCCCTCCACATAATGCTGACAAAAATTACAAATTGTGGTGGGGAGGTGAAAAGCTTTTTGTTGCAAACTACACTGATGATGAGGAGTTTTTCACAAGAATTAAAGAATCCTTTGCCGAGGCCGATAAGGGTGGACACCTATCCGGGCCTCTTATTGACGCCTCAATCCCTCTTGATAAAAGAATACTAATATTTTACTTGGACCTTTGGCACGGTAAGTGGTTCCCGTATGATAGTTATGACGAGATATCTAATTATTAGAATTATGTTTTACTTACAAAATTTTAACTTTGACATATCATCAACCGTTCCGGACAGCCAGATCCGGGAACCTTCACAGATAATTAAACAATTATGTTAGGAGCAATAATCGGAGATATTGTCGGATCCAGATTCGAGTTTAGTAACACATTCCGAACAGATTTTAAATTGTTCGCGATAGGGAGTAATTATACCGATGACACTATCTGCACTATAGCAGTTGCCGATGCTATCCTTAAAGGTATTCCTTTTGCAGAGTCATTACAGAAGTGGTGTCGCAAGTACCCGAATCCCCAAGGTTCATATGGAGCTGCTTTCCATCAGTGGGTCCTTACTGACAACCCTAAGCCATATTACAGCTATGGAAACGGATCGGCAATGAGAGTGTCGCCCTGTGCATGGGTTGGCAATGACTTGAACGAAGTTTTGGAATTGGCTGCGAAGTCTGCTGAATGTACTCACAACCATCCGGAGGGCATAAAAGGGGCTGTTGCTGTTGCTGATTGTATATTTCATGTGAAATCCGGTTTTTCCAAATCAGAACTAAAAAACAGGATATCTGACATTTATGGATATAATTTAGATCAAACATGCAATGAAATACGGGTAACAAACAGTTTTAACGAAACCTGCCAGATCAGTGTTCCACAAGCTATAAGGTGTTATCTGGAGAGTGATGGTTTTGAAAACGCTGTTAGATTGGCTGTTTCAATTGGTGGAGACAGCGACACAATTGCCGCAATAACCGGAAGTATTGCAGAAGCAGATAAATCGTACTGCATCCCCGGAATTATGCTCGATGCAGTTAATAGATTCCTGACAACAGAAATGATAAATGTCATACATGAATTTTATCATAGATACAGGTTATAAAAGATTTTTCAATGTATAGGTTTTGCAAAGGCCAAAAAGATAATCCATGCAAACGAGACACAAGTAATACTGCCTGGAATTTTTGGTCTTAGGAGTCCGGCTCTGAGAAGGACTTTAACCTCAGGAACATTTCTCCCATATATGGGTTCTATGTATTACTAAAAACTCGAGAGATAAGACAATTTTCTCACCGGCGATACTTTAAGTATTGAACTGAAGGTATTATCCTTTATATAGGAACAATTCTAGCAAAATAATGTCCAGACGAAGTTGAATTAATATTTAAATACAAGTACTTAGCTTCAGGACAGGAGATATTTTTTACAATTTACTATTTCAATTCCATGAAGGTACGATTAAAGGTTGTTGTTTCTCTTAATCTGTGTACATTTCTGTCATTATTTCAATTCCATGAAGGTACGATTAAAGGCATTAGCCCTGTTGAAATCATCAAAGCTGATCCACTATTTCAATTCCATGAAGGTACGATTAAAGGAAAATCAACCATGTATCCTTCATTGGCTGTTGATGCCATTTCAATTCCATGAAGGTACGATTAAAGGACCACAGAGCCTGTCGCAGCAGCAGAGCCCGGCAAAATTTCAATTCCATGAAGGTACGATTAAAGGCCTTCCGAATATCCTTTCACTGTCCTGGCTCCGGAATTTCAATTCCATGAAGGTACGATTAAAGGTGACTTCTCAGAAGATACTGATCCTGTAGAATCCATTTCAATTCCATGAAGGTACGATTAAAGGTACCCTGGGGACGGTTGTGGTTCCTCCTGCAAGTACCATTTCAATTCCATGAAGGTACGATTAAAGGATCAACACACCAAGAGGGTTGGAGTGGGGACGAGCAAATTTCAATTCCATGAAGGTACGATTAAAGGTCTCTCCATAAGCATAAGGGTAAACATATTCGAGGTTTCAATTCCATGAAGGTACGATTAAAGGTTTAAAACTCCATACTATCCGGGCAAATTACCATCTAGTTTCAATTCCATGAAGGTACGATTAAAGGAAAACATAAGGGTTAGCGACCATTGCTGCCGCTGGTTTCAATTCCATGAAGGTACGATTAAAGGAGCAAAAAGAGGTATTGGCTTCATTGTTGGATGCTCTGTTTCAATTCCATGAAGGTACGATTAAAGGATGAGTGAGAAATCGACATATAAGATACTGAAAGAAGTTTCAATTCCATGAAGGTACGATTAAAGGGTTTGTCTTATGATGTTAAGAGTAGATGCCTTGTACGTTTCAATTCCATGAAGGTACGATTAAAGGACTTAACCCCTGACCTATCAGGAACGCCTCAATCGGTGTTTCAATTCCATGA
>JALNXR010000084.1 GCA_023230265.1 Bacteroidales bacterium
GACGATCCGGGCTGGAATAAAGTTACCCTGCCGATGCTGTCGATAGGTTATGGAATATTACTCACACCCCTCCACACTCTGACATTTTACAATGCAATAGCTAACGGTGGAAGAATGTTCAAACCCTATCTGATTGACAATATCCAGAAAAACGGAGAGATAATAAAACAATTCCAGCCTGTTCAGATAAGCGGTGCAATCTGCTCAAAAAGCACTATTGAGGCTGTACACAAGGCACTCCGGGGTGTGGTTCTGCACGGCACGGCAAAAACCTACAACGACTCTAGCTATTTAATTTCAGGCAAAACCGGAACGGCACAGATGGCACTTGGGAGCAGAGGTTATATCGATGCACAGGGTTACCGGAAGCACCAAGCATCATTTGCAGGATTTTTCCCATCGGACAATCCTGTCTACTCGATTATTGTTGTACTGTACACAAACAAAACCCGGGAGAACTTTTACGGTGGGACCTGGGCTGCACCTGTGTTCAAGGAGATTGCCGATAAGATCTACTCCTCTTCTCCTGAATGGAAAAAGCCTCTTTCCGGAAAGGGGAGCATCCCCTCAGACAACCCTGTTATTCTTTCAGGAAGAGGCGACAATCTTTCTGTGCTTCTATCAGTAATGCCATCTGCAACACAATTCCCGGTTAAAGGAGGAGCGTGGGTGACAATGCAAAAGGACAGCACTGGTGTTAATCTGCAGGAGATACGCTTCCCGGCTGACACTGTTCCTGATGTAATGGGAATGGGGCTCAGGGATGCACTCTATCTGCTTGAAAACATGGGTTATACTGTTAGATTCCAGGGCGCGGGAAAAGTAACCTCCCAGAATTTTTCCCCTGCTGTTTCAACAATAAGCCGGGGGGTAATAAATCTAAAATTATCAGAAAGTTATGAAACTGAATAAAATTCTTAGGGGTATTGATATAAAACAGATTTCAGGAGATCCCGAACAGGAGATTCTCTCGGTTTGTTTTGACTCAAGGTCTGTCGTAAAGGATTCACTCTTTGTGGCTATCAGGGGGGGCTCATTTGACGGACACGATTTTATAGAAAAAGCCATTGAGGCAGGAGCAAAGGCGGTTATCTGCGAAACAATTCCCTCCTCCCCTCTGAATGCTACGATACTGCAGGTGGAGAACAGTCACTTTGCACTTGGAATTGCTGCATCAAACTTTTTCGGCAATCCCTCAGAAAAGATCAGGGTTGTGGGTGTGACCGGTACCAACGGCAAAACCACCACTGCAACATTGCTGTACAGGCTATTTACAAATATGGGGTACAAATGCGGATTACTCTCCACGATAAGATACTATGTTGCCGGAAGTGAATCAGAGGCAACCCATACAACTCCGGATCCTTTAATAATTCAGATGTTACTTTCCCGTATGGTTGAGAGAGGTTGTGAATACTGTTTTATGGAGGTTAGCTCACACTCTCTGGACCAGATGAGGGTTGCAGGCTTAAACTTTACCGGGGCTATCTTCTCCAATCTTACTCACGACCATCTGGATTATCATAAAAGTTTCCTTGAATACCTCAAAGCAAAAAAGAGGCTTTTTGATATGCTCCCGGAAAAGGCTTTTGCACTTACCAATGCGGATGATAAAAACGGAGATGTTATGGTTCAGAACTGCCATGCCTCTGTTTACAGGTACTCCTGTCATTCTCCGGCAGATTTCAACTGCAAGGTGATTGAAAAGAGCACAGACGGCATGCTGCTTAAAATAGACGGATCAGAGGTTTGGACAAGATTTATAGGAGAACACAATGCTTACAACCTGCTGGCTGTCTATGCGGCGGCAAGGCTTCTGGGTGCAGAGAGGGAGGAGCTGCTCACAGGTATCAGTTCCCTTACCTCAGTCTCAGGGCGGCTTGAGTATATGTCAGGTCCCAACTCTGTCACAGCGGTGGTGGATTATGCACACACTCCGGATGCCCTGGAAAATGTTTTAAAAACATTGACTGATATCTCCAGAGGCAGGGAGATTGTTACCGTATTTGGATGCGGTGGAAACAGAGACACATCAAAGAGGCCGGAAATGGCAGAGGTTGCAGCAAAATACTCCCACCGTGTGGTTGTAACATCTGACAACCCCCGCTTTGAAGATCCTGAAAAGATAATAGAGGATATCAGGAGCGGGTTTAAACAGGGGGATATGGCCAAAACACTCTTTATCACAGACCGGCAGGAAGCAATCCGGTGTGCCATAACCACTGCAAAGAAGGGCTCTATGGTGCTGGTTGCAGGTAAAGGACACGAAAATTATCAGGAAGTTATGGGTGTAAAACATCACTTTGACGATAAGGAGGTAATATCAGAAGTATTTAATCAACTAAGAAATAACGATGCTGTATAATCTTTTTGACTATTTCAAGGATCTGATGGATTTTCCGGGGATGGGGCTGTTTAAATACATCTCGTTCAGGTCAATATCGGCTTTTACTCTCTCTCTGCTGATAGGCCTCTTTGTGGGTAAGAAGCTTATCTACAAACTTGCAGGGAAGAAAATCGGTGAAGAGATCAGGAATCTGGGGTTGGAAGGGCAGCTGACAAAGAAGGGAACTCCTACAATGGGTGGAGTAATAATTCTTATAGCCCTTCTCATTCCGGCACTTTTGCTGGCTGATCTGACAAATATCTATGTCCTGCTGATAATTGTAACAGCGGTCTGGCTGGGGGCTATCGGATTTGTGGATGACTATATCAAGGTGTTCAAAAAGAATAAAGAGGGACTCAAGGGAAAGTTCAAAATAATCGGACAGGTTATTCTGGGACTGATAGTCGGACTAAGCCTCTACCTAAGTGATCAGGCAGTTGTTAAGATTCCTTCCGCCAAAGGGAGCACAGGTGCGGTTGCAGAGGTTGTATCCCAGGAGGAGTTCGGTGAAAAGATCAGCTTCTTCTCAGAGGAGAAGAATACAAAAACCACAATTCCATTTATTAAAAACAACGAGTTCGATTACAGCCTTCTATCTCCGGGAAAAGGGGAGGCAAAGGAGACCGGCGGATGGATAATTTACATAATCACAATAATTCTGGTTGTAACAGCTGTCTCTAACGGAACAAACCTGACTGACGGTATGGACGGGCTTACCACCGGAATCTCCGCCATTGTGGGAATCACCCTGGCGATACTAGCATATGTATCAGGAAACGTCATCTACGCCAACTATCTGAATATAATGTATATTCCAAATACCGGAGAGCTTGTTGTGGTCCTCGCCGCCTTTATTGGCGCGCTGGTAGGTTTTCTGTGGTACAACTCATACCCTGCCCAGGTTTTCATGGGTGATACCGGGAGTCTGGCAATCGGGGGAATTATTGCCGTAGCTGCAATAATGCTTAAAAAAGAGTTGTTGATTCCGGTGCTGTGCGGGATATTCTTTGTCGAGAGCCTGTCGGTCATTATTCAGAGATACTGGTTTAAGTACACCCGGATAAAAAGGGGTAAGGGAGAGAGGGTTTTCAGGATGACTCCTCTTCATCACCATTTCCAGGCCACTGATGTAGAAGCGCTGATAAAGTTTCCGGCCCGGCCTATGCCAGAAGCAAAAATTGTAGCCAGGTTCTGGATCATCGCAATCCTGTTAGCTGTATTTACGCTGATAACGTTAAAAATTAGATAATTATGTCAAGAATTGTAATTCTGGGAGGTGGAGAGAGTGGTACCGGTTCAGCCGTACTGGCCAGGAGTAAAGGTTATGATGTCTTTCTCTCGGATTGCAACATGCTCACAGATGAGGCAAAAAAGATACTTGAGAAGTGGGATATTCCTTATGAGGATGGAAGGCACACTCCTGAATTGATACTTAATGCTGATCAACTGATTAAAAGTCCGGGAATACCGGAGGATGTCCCGATTGTACAGAGGGTGAAAGAAAACGGGATACCTGTGATTTCAGAAATTGAGTTTGCAGGAAGATATGACTCCTCGGTAAAAATTTGCATAACCGGCAGCAACGGAAAGACCACCACAACTTCTATTATATATTTTCTGATGAAAAAGGCCGGAATGAATGTTGGTCTGGCAGGAAATATCGGACAATCCTATGCTTATCAGGTTGCAACAACCAAAAGAGATTATTATGTACTGGAACTTAGCAGTTTCCAGCTCGATGGCATGTATGACTTCAAGGCAGATATAGCTGTATTGCTCAATATCACGCCCGACCATCTGGACAGGTATGGCTATGATATCAGCAACTACATAAAGGCTAAATTCAGGATTACACAAAATATGTCAGAAAATGACTGTTTTATATTTTGTGCAGACGATCAGATAACCATCTCCCATCTGGAGAAGATTGTTCTGCAGGCAAAGAAACTGCCTTTTAGCCAGGAAAACCGGGTGGAAGAGGGAGCCTACACAGAGTCAGATCAAATGTTTGTCAAATATCAACAGAGTGAGTATTCTATGTTTCTCAGGGAGCTCTCCCTACAGGGTAAACACAATATTTACAACTCAATGGCAGCTGCCATCACCGGTAAGATACTCAATATTGACAATGCAATTCTTAAAGAGAGTCTGGCAAGTTTTACCGGGGTGGAACACCGGATGGAAAAGGTCCTTAAAGTTAAAAATGTGCTCTATATCAATGATTCTAAGGGAACAAACGTAAATTCGACCTGGTATGCACTGGAGAGCATGACTACACCTGTAATCTGGATTGCAGGGGGGAAAGATAAAGGTAACGATTACACTCCACTCTTCCCGCTTGTAAGGGAAAAAGTAAGGGCAATCATCTGCCTGGGAAAGGATAACCGTAAGTTACACTCTGTCTTTGAGGAGATGGTTGAATCCATGCATGATACTTTATCGGCAGAGGAGGCAGTTCAGAAAGCTTACGAAATTGCAAAGCCGGGGGAGACAGTGCTTTTATCTCCCGCCTGTGCAAGTTTCGACCTCTTCAAAAATTATGAGGAGAGAGGAAAATTATTTAAAGAGGCAGTTCAAAAATTGTAGATATGGCAGAACAGGAGTCAATAGTGTACAGACTCAGAGGTGACAAAGTAATCTGGACGGTGGTGATTATGCTATCGCTTATCTCCATAGCGGCAGTCTATTCCTCCAGCAGTTCACTTGCCTACAAGAATGATGTAAGCTCCGTCCATTTTCTTCTTACCCAGATGAGGTTTGTCCTCTTTGGGCTGACTGCACTGTATGTATGCTACAGAATTCCGCTGAGAGTCTACCGTTCTCTGGCATATCCGGGAATGATACTCTCTGCCGGTCTGCTTCTGGCAACTGCCATTGCCGGCAAAAGTGTAAATGAGGCTGACCGGTGGATCAATATTTTTGGAATCTCTTTTCAACCGTCAGAACTGGCGAAAATTGCAGTTGTGCTCTATATCGCCAAGGTTATGGAACTCTATCCCATGGAGAAATTCATGGAGTTCTTCCTGAGAATACTGTTGCCCGTAGGGCTGATATCGGTGCTGATTTTAAACGGCAGCACTTCACAGGCTCTGCTTATGGGTTCCACCGTTTTTCTTATAATAATGGTAAGCAGTACATCCTGGAAACATATTTTTAAAAGTATCGGCCTTGTTGCTGCCGCAGCTGCAATTCTGATCCTTCTGCATCTGGCATTCGGAATCTTACCGCGTCTTGACACCGCATACAACCGGTTTAAATTCAATGACAGCGAACAACTTGTAGACAAAAACCTATCGCCTGCCGAGAAGCAGAAGATACTGGACAAGACCCACCAGAAGAGAATGGCAAAAGTTGCGATTGCTTCTGTGGGAATATTGGGCAAAGGACCAGGTAACAGTACACAACGTTATCTGTTGCCACATCCCTACTCAGATTTTATATATACTATAATAATTGAGGAGTGGGGCTTTATGGGGGGTGCGCTTGTGCTTATGTTATATCTCTTCTTCCTATACCGGTGCCTTATGCTGGCAAGATTGTGCACCAAACCCTTCACTATGCTGGTGGTAACCGGTCTGGGGCTGATGATTACGCTCCAGGCTTTATTGCATATGCTTGTTAATGTGGCTATTATACCCGTTACGGGCCATACGCTTCCTTTGATTTCCCTTGGAGGGACATCTCTTATAATTATTAGCGGCTCCTTTGGGATAATTCTCTCTGTAAGCCGTACAATAGAGATAGGCAGGAGAAAGAAGAGGGAAAACGAAGCAGAAGAGAACCGGATCGAAAACAATAACACGGTTGAAGTTATAGAGCTATGAATACAAAGTTTAAAATAATTATAACCGGAGGGGGTACAGGAGGGCACATTTTTCCGGCGATATCCATAGCCAGAGCTCTGGAGAAGTTATCTCCGGGATGTGAAATATTATTTGTGGGTGCACTGGGGAGGATGGAGATGGAGAGAGTGCCTGCAGAGGGGTATAAGATTGTCGGGTTGCCTGTGGCGGGTTTAAAAAGGAGTCTCTCAGCAGAAAATCTGAAACTTCCCGGAAAAATTGCAAAAAGTCTGAGAATGGCCGGAACAATAATAGATAATTTCAAACCCGATGTTGCAGTGGGTGTCGGCGGCTATGCAAGTGCACCCCTGTTGTGGATGGCTTCAAGGAGAAAAATTCCCTATATTATTCAGGAGCAGAACTCCTACGCAGGTCTGGCCAACAGGATATTGGGAAGAAAGGCAGAAAAGATCTGTGTAGCCTATAAGGGTATGGAGAGATTCTTTAACAGAAAAAAAATAATTGTTACCGGAAATCCTGTAAGAGAAGAAATTACAAAAGTACATGAGACTGACCGTACAGATGCCGTAAAATATTTTGGTCTGGATCCCTCTTTAAAAGTGCTGCTTGTGGTGGGGGGGAGCCTGGGATCAGCCACACTTAACGAAAGTGTAAAGAGATGGATCGCAAAAGGGAACACCGGGGATATCCAGCTTATCTGGCAATATGGAAAGGGTTACCGCGCGAATATTGAGGAGTTTATGACCACCCACCGGCAGAGTGGAGTTAAAGATTATGAATTTATCAAGAGAATGGATCTGGCATTTGCAGCTGCTGATGTGATAATTACACGTGCCGGGGCCGGTACAATCTCTGAGCTTTGCATTGCCCGCAAGGCCTGCATCTTTGTTCCCTCCCCGAATGTTGCAGAGGATCATCAGACTCACAATGCAATGGCACTTGTCAGAGAGAATGCTGCAGCCATGGTTCCCGACAACCAGGCTCCTGAGAAGGTTATGGATGAAGCAATCTCCCTTTTGAATGACAATCAAAGGAGAGAGAGAATGATCAAAAATATCTGGTCTATGGCTCTGTACAACTCTGCAGAGACCATTGCCGGAGAGATAGTCAGGCTGGCAGAGAGAGAACCTCATAATGGTTGAAAAGATGAAATATAAATATATATACCTCATAGGCATCGGTGGCATAGGAATGAGTGCAATCGCCCGTTATTACAACCATCTGGGAGTTTTTACCGCTGGTTATGACCGGACATCCTCCTCTCTGACGGTTGCTCTTGAATCAGAGGGGATAGCTGTGCATTATGAGGAGAATGTTTCGCTGATACCGGAGGTGATACGGAATAATCCGCAGTCATCGCTGGTAATATACACCCCGGCAGTGCCTGAGAGCCATTCTGAGTTCAAATATTTGAGAGAGAAAGGATTTAAAATCATCAAAAGGTCCCAGGCACTGGGTACGATAGCACTTGATAAGAAAACCCTTGCAGTTGCAGGCACTCACGGCAAGACCACAACCTCCACCCTTCTGGCACATATATTAAAGGAGTCGGGCAAAGGTTGCACCGCTTTTTTGGGGGGTATCTCAGTAAACTGGAAGACAAATCTCCTTCTTGATAAAGGGGATACACTTGTTGCAGAGGCAGATGAATATGACCGTTCGTTTCACCGGCTTTACCCGCACATAGCTGTGGTCACATCAGCTGATGCCGACCATCTGGACATTTACTCAACTCATGATAAATTAAAGGAGGCTTTTGAGATATTTATCTCCCAGATTGAACCCTCCGGAGCCCTGGTAATCAAAAAGGATTGCGGATTGGACACCGGAAAATCAGGGAGTAAAAAAATATGGAATTACTCCTATGACACTCCCTGTGACTGTTATGCAAAAAATATCCGGGCAATGGAGAGAGGATTCTCAATGTTTGACCTGGTTTATCCGGGA
>JALNXR010000085.1 GCA_023230265.1 Bacteroidales bacterium
CTGCAATCATGATCTTTTTTAAAATCTCTTTTTTCAGCTCTTCTGCTGCAATAATTTGCTCAGCATCTATCCTTCTTTTTTCCAGAATATCTTTTGCCTTTGTGAAGAAACTTTTAAGTTTTGCAGGCCTTGCAAGGTAGAAATCAATAGTTTTAATAAACTCATCTGTAGTGTAACCATACTTGTTAAATACTGGTTCGTACAAAAGCATTGTATCTGCTCTCTGAACCCTGTTGAAATCTACCGTTATGGCTTTGTCTGTCAGGTAAAGATCAGCAAGAAGCGACGGAAATATCTCTGCGTCAACTACCCCCCGTGGTGAACAGGAGAAAAGAGAGAAGAGTGCTATTAGCAGCACAATTGATTGCTTAAGCATATCAGATGAATAAAACACAAAGTTAACTTTTTTATTCCTATTTTTGTTACCCTTTCAAGGTTATAAGATTATGAGCAAAAAATACAATGTAATAGTGCTGGGTTCAGGCGGAAGAGAATCTGCTCTGGTTTGGAGCATATCAAAAAGTCCGCTTCTGGGAAAACTTTACACCATTCCGGGAAATCCGGGAACAGGCAAATTATCAATTAACATTGATGCTGATATCAGGGACTTTAAAAAAATCTCCTCTCTTGCTGTTGAACTGTCGGCAGATATTGTTGTGGCAGGTCCGGAAGAGCCTCTTGTCAACGGTATTGGGGATCTCTTCAGAGAGGATCCCGGGTTGAAAGATATTCTTTTTGTCGGTCCCGGAAGAAAAGGTGCCCAACTGGAGGGTAGCAAGCAGTGGGCAAAGGAGTTTATGAAAAGACATGACATCCCTACGGCTGAGTATCGCTCGTTCGGCGTGGGGGAGGAGGATAATGCAGTTGATTATCTGAATCTTCTACAGCCTCCATATGTGCTTAAGGCTGATGGGCTTGCTGCAGGTAAGGGAGTTGTGATACTATCCGATCCGGATGAGGCAGCCAGTGAAGTAAGGGCAATGCTGCATGGAAAATTCGGCAGTGCATCTTCCCGGGTTGTAATTGAACAATTTCTTACCGGGACCGAATTATCCGTTTTTGTTCTGACAGACGGGGATAGCTACATGGTTCTGCCGGAAGCAAAAGATTACAAAAGAGTGAATGATGGGGACAGCGGCCCCAATACAGGCGGGATGGGAGCTGTGAGTCCTGTCCCCTTTGCCGGTGCTGCCTTTATGGAAAAGGTAGAGAAGAGGATTATCATGCCGACTGTCGGGGGATTGAGAAGTGAGGGAATACCATACCGGGGATTTATATTCTTTGGATTGATCAATTGCAAGGGAGAACCCTATGTAATCGAGTACAATGTAAGGATGGGGGATCCGGAAACAGAGGCAGTACTGCCCAGGATTAAAAGCGACCTGCTCTCCCATCTCATCGCCGCGGCTGAGGGTAGACTTGCAAACGAGCAAATAGAGATCACGAAGGCTACGTCAGTCACAGGTGTAGCAACCTCTGGCGGTTATCCGGGCAATTATCAAAAAGGATTTGTAATTGAGGGGCTTGACTCTCTCGAAGATGCAATCGTTTTTCATTCAGGCACAAAAGTGTCGGATGACGGGCGGATTATTACCTCCGGCGGAAGAGTTCTGGCGGTTACTGTACTCGGGACCGGACTTGAGGATGCTGCCGGCCGCTTGTATAAATCTCTTTCGTTAATAAATTACGATAATATCTATTACAGAAGAGACCTCGGTAAGGATCTTGTGAAATATCTATAGAACCTTTTTTTGGACAATGTCAAAAAGTTCAGGATATAATTTTGTTGTTTCTCCTCTTTTTCTGGGGATTCTGTGCTTAATAACTGTTATATCCGATTTTATATCAGGGGGATTTATTGCTGATAACGGTGAAACGGGAGCTGTTTTCCTGAAACTTCCACTAAACGGATATAGTACGGTAATTCTGTCGTTGATTGCGATAATTTCTCTTTTAGTCTTATTGTACAGATTCAATGAAATAAAAGCTTCTGCAGGTAAAAGCAGCCTTACCGTAATTCTGCTCTGTTTGCTGCTTATCTCTTCTGGTGAAGGATATCTGTCATTTCCTGAGAGATATATTTCTGCACTGATGGTTGCCGGTGCCCTTTATTACTCGGTATGCAAGGAGAGAAATCAGAGTGAACTGTTTCTGGCAAATTTTTTTATATCTGCTGCTGCCCTTGCCCAACCACTGGTTCTTTTCCTGATTCCTGTCATCCTCTATTTCTCACTTAGATCTTCTGTTACCAACGCCAGGAATATTGTAATTGCTCTCATCGGAATAATTCTGCCTTTTGTTATTACACTTTCAATACTTTTCCTTTTTAGAGTGGAGACCGATCTTTACTCTGTTTTTATATCGGTGGTTGAAAAAGCAGAATTATCCTTTCCATTCCGTGGGGGATTACCGGAAGCAGTATCAGGCATAGCTCTTTTTCTATACATACTTTTTTCTATTTATCACATCCTAAAGCGGATAAACAGATTTAAGGTTATTAAATCAAAATATTTTGCGAGAATTATCACACTGCTTGCAGTGTCAGCTGCGGTATCTCTGCTATACTCTTCTGATGAGACTGACATCCGGGCTATAACAGCAATACCCGCCTCCCTTGCGGCTGCCGAATACTCTGCTTCTGACAACTCTTCTCCGGGTAAGCGGGTATTATTGTTGGTACTCCTTATATTGTATGCTCTGTTAAAAATATCCAGAGCAGTTCAGCTGTGAAATCAGATAGTTCTTCCTGGGTATTGCTTAAGGGCAACCTCGAGGCATTTCATAGCTTCCTTAAGATCTTCCACTTTGAGTACATAGGCAATCCTAACTTCATTGGTGCCCTTGCCGGGAGTAGCATAGAATCCTGCAGCAGGCGCTACCATGACAGTCTTGTTCTCATAGTTAAACTCTTCCAGCAGCCACTTAGCGAACTTGTCGCTGTCATCAACCGGAAGCCTGGCAATTGTATAAAAGGCACCCATTGGCATGGGGGAGTAGACACCCTCCATTTTATTTAGTGCCTCAATCATTACATTTCTTCTTGTGATGTACTCTTTCTTAACTGCATCAAAATACTCTTTGGGAGTTGCCAGGGCACCCTCTGAGGCAATCTGCCCCAATGCAGGAGAACAAAGCCTTGCCTGTGCAAATCTGAGAACACCTTTCATCACATCATTGTTCTTAGAAACGATTGCACCTATTCTCACTCCGCAAAGGCTGTATCTCTTTGAAACCGAGTCAATGAGTATAACGTTTTCTTCAAGCCCCTTAAGGTGCATTGCAGAAAAATGAGGTTCGTCAGTATAGCAGAATTCTCTGTAAACCTCATCTGAATAGATAAATAGCTGATGTTTTTTTGCTATTTCACCGAGTTTTACGATCGATTCTTTAGAGTAAAGAGTACCTGTAGGATTGCCGGGATTACAGATTATAATTCCTTTTGTTCTTGGGGTAATATTCTTTTCAAACTCACTGATGTCAGGAAGGGCAAAACCGCTTTCTATTGTTGTTGGGATCGGCTTAAGAACAACATCGTTCAAAAGAGCAAATGAATTGTAATTAGTGTAGAATGGCTCCATGACTATCACCTCGTCACCCGGATCGCATGTGACTGCGAGAGCAATCTGCAGAGCTTCACTACCTCCGGTGGTGATGTTTATGTCATTATAAGTTACATCAATACCAATATTCTGATAATATGTCGCCAGACCTTTCCTGTAGCTCTCTATACCGGCTGAGTGAGGATAGGAGACAAGTTCCAGTTTGATGTTTTTAACGGCATCCAGAGCCTCTCTGGGTGAGGCTATGTCTGGTTGGCCGATGTTAAGATGGTAGACTTTTACGCCCCTTTTCTTGGCAGCTTCTGCAAACGGAACCAGCTTTCTGATGGGAGAGGCCGGCATTTTGTCTGCTTTCCTTGATAGTTTTAACATTACCTGAAATTTTTTAATGGTTATTTATTTTGTTTTTAATCTATTTGGAGTGATAATAACTTATAAAATAATCTTCAAAGATATCAAATTCTTTTATTTTTAAAAAGATTTGATATTAAAAACCATCGCAGATTCAGAGTGCTATTCTGCAAGTAAACTGTCATTCAAACAGGTTGAGACTTTGGGATGATACTTCAATTATTAAGGTAGAGATTTGATTTTTCTTTGACAGATGTTTGAAGTGTATGCAAAAATTGTAATTTTGTCAAATTAATCCTTTATTGTATATGAGCAGTTTCAGAAACAGGGCCCTCGATGAATTCGCAAATCACAGGGCTGAAAGATTTTTCATTGAAAACAGACCTGTATCTGAGTATTTCGGTCAGAATGTTTTTGATGTTGAAAAGATGAGAAGATATCTCTCCGCAGAAGCTTTTGATGCTGTAAAAAGAGCAATAGAAAACGGAGAGAAGATAGACAGGGCTGTGGCAAACCAGATTGCCTCAGGAATGAAATCCTGGGCAATTGAGAGAGGTGCAACACATTACACTCACTGGTTCCACCCCCTTACAGATGCTACAGCAGAAAAGCACGAGGCTTTTGTAGACCCTTCAATAAACGGTGCAGTATTTGAAAATTTCCGTGGAGAAGCTCTGGTTCAACAGGAACCGGACGCATCAAGTTTCCCCAACGGAGGATTGAGAAATACATTTGAAGCCCGGGGTTATACCGCGTGGGATCCAACATCCCCTGCCTTTATAATTGATCAGACACTCTGTATTCCTACTGTCTTTGTCGCTTACACGGGAGAGTCCCTGGACCATAAAACTCCCCATCTCAAATCCCTTCAAAGTCTGGATAAAGCGGCAACAGAGCTCTGCTCATTATTTGAAAACGATGTAAAAAGGGTTAATGTAATGCTCGGTATAGAGCAGGAGTATTTTGTGGTTGATGAGGCACTGTACAGGGCCAGGCCGGATCTTATGCTCTGCTCCAGAACCCTGCTGGGACATACATCTGCAAAAGACCAGCAGCTGGAGGATCACTACTTTGGTGCAATACCGCAAAGGGTGATGTGCTTTATGAAAGATTTTGAAACAGAAGCATATAAACTTGGAGTGGTACTTAAAACCAGACACAATGAGGTGGCTCCCAACCAGTTTGAATTTGCACCCTATTACGCCGAGGCTAATCTCTCTGTGGATCATAATCTTATGATGATGATACTTATGCGTAAGATCGCCAAAAGACACAAACTTAAGGTGATTTTTCACGAGAAACCCTTTGCAGGTGTCAACGGCTCCGGCAAACACTGTAACTGGTCTATGGTCACAGATACCGGTATCAACTTGCTCTCGCCCGGCTCAACTCCAAGAACAAATCTGAGATTTCTCTCTTTCTTTGTCTCCGTAATAAAAGCTGTTTATGACCACCATGAACTGCTTATGTCTTCTGTAGCCTCTCTGAGCAACTCCTTCAGGCTTGGTGGAAATGAAGCTCCTCCGGCTGTTATGTCTGTCTTTGTCGGCCGTCTGTTATCTTCTGTTCTTGATTCAATAGAAAATATGTCAGTGGATGAAGATAATCCAGATCAGCTCTGCAACGAAAAACTCAACATAGTCAATAAGATTCCCGAGATTCTGCCTGATAACACGGACAGGAACAGAACTTCTCCCTTCGCTTTTACAGGCAACAGGTTTGAATTCAGGGCTGTAGGATCATCCATGAATGTAGCATCTGCACTTTTTATACTCAATGCTGCGGTTTCTGAGCAGATCACAGCCTTTAAAAAACGTTGCGATGAGATTATCAATGGAGGTGCAGCTAAGGATGACGCAATAGTTGAAGTTATCCGGGAGTTTGTGATAGCTTCCAAAAAGATAAGATTTGAGGGGAACGGTTACAGCAGAGAGTGGCAGGAAGAGGCGAGAAAAAGAGGTTTAAAGGGTATAACTGATGTTCCCAGAGCATTTAAAGTATTTATGGAACCATCTGCTATTGCTCTTATGACCGATTCCGGAGTGTTGTCAAAAAGGGAGACAGAGGCAAGGTATGAGGTGATGAACGAGCTGTTTATCAAAAAGCTGCAGATTGAAGCCAGGGTGTTGGGAGATCTTACAATTAATCATATAATTCCAACGGCTATTAAATTTCAGAATTCCCTGATAGAAAATGTGTTAGGCATTAAGGAGCTATTTGGTGCGGAGGAGTACAAAATCATGACAGAGAGGCAGCTCTCAACAATTAAAAAGATCTCCGGGTATATTCAACAACTCAGGGAGGATTTTCATGCCCTCACCGGAGCCCGAAAGAGTGCAAACCAGATTGAGGATAATGCAGAAAAAGCGATATCCTACTCAGATACCGTTTTACCCTATATGTTCAAGATCCGGTCTGTAACTGACAAACTTGAAATGCTTGTCGACGATGAATTGTGGCCTTTACCTAAATACAGGGAGCTGCTCTTCTGGAGATAGGCAGAAAAAATAAATTTAGTATGGATTATCACACATCAGAAGAAGATCGCTATCTGCTCAGAGGAGTCTCCTCTTCAAAGGAGGATGTTCACAAAGCAGTGGAGAAACTGGACAAGGGATTATTTCCAAAAGCATTTTGTAAAATAATTCCGGATTATCTTACCCACGATCCTGACTACTGCCTTGTAATGCATGCAGACGGAGCAGGTACAAAATCTTCACTTGCTTATGTTTACTGGAAGGAGACATCAGATTTGAGTGTCTGGAGGGGAATAGCCCAGGATGCCATTGTGATGAACACAGATGACCTTATCTGTGTAGGTGCATACGACAACATTCTTCTCTCATCCACCATCGGGAGAAACAAGCACCGGATTCCCGCTGAGGTGATATCAGAAATCATTCTCGGAAACAAGCTATTTGCAGATAATATGCGCAGCTATGGAATCAACATCACTCTTACGGGCGGAGAGACGGCGGATGTGGGAGATCTGGTAAATACCATTATTGTAGACAGTACAGTATGTGCCAGAATGAAAAGAAGCGAGGTGATTGACAACTCCGGGATTTTACCCTCTGACGTAATTGTTGGTTTATGCTCTTACGGGAAGGCTGTATACGAGGATGAATACAACGGAGGGATCGGAAGCAACGGACTCACAGCCGGCCGCCACGATCTCTTTTCATACGAAGTGGGCGACAAATATCCGGAAAGCTACAATAATCAAATACCAAAAGAGTTGGCCTATACCGGGATCAGACAACTGCTCGAAATTGAACCCCAGACAGGGATTACATACGGCAAATTACTGCTGTCACCAACCAGAACATATGCACCGGTGATAAAAGAGATACTTTCTAAACACAGAAAAGATATTCATGGCATTATACACTGTTCGGGCGGAGGTCAGACCAAAATTCTCAATTTTATTGAAGGTCTCTCTGTGATCAAGGATAACCTCTTTCCACTGCCTCCTCTTTTCAGTGAACTCAGGGAGTCCTCACTGAAAAATATCCGGGAAATGTACAAAGTGTTTAATATGGGACACAGAATGGAGATCTGTCTGAACAGAGAGGTCGCTGACAGTGTGTGTGAAATTTCACACTCTTTTGGGGTGGATGCTAAGATAATCGGTCATCTCGAACCTTCAAAGGAGACCAGTGTTAAACTGATCACTGATTTTGGTGAATTTGTTTACGAAAAATAACAGATAAGGAATGCCATATTTACAGACCATCTCTTCGGAAGATATAGAAAAGCTGCCGCAGGCACAGTTCAGAGGAGAGATTCACGTCATCAGTAGTGAGGACAGAGAGTATCAGGATGCAATAGAGTACCTTTCCAGGCAGAGAATAATAGGATTTGACACAGAGACAAAACCTGTTTTTCAGGCTAATTCCAGAAGGAACAGTGTTGCTCTTCTCCAGTTGTCAGGCAGAGACAAAGCATATATATTCAGGCTTTTATCATTAGGGGTAACAGATAAGCTCTCAGAGATTCTATCTTCCAAGAGAATAATAAAGGTGGGTGCGGCAGTGCATGACGACATTAAAGGGCTTCAATACTATACAAAATTTACAGCAAGAGGATTTGTGGATCTTCAGGCCATAGCTCTCAACTGGGGAATAAAGGAGAAAAGTGTCAGGAAAATGGCGGCCATTATATTGGGAATGAGGATTTCCA
>JALNXR010000086.1 GCA_023230265.1 Bacteroidales bacterium
GTACTGCAGAGGGAACGCTCCTTTGCAGGGGCAGACGGGCAGTTTGACAGAGAACTCTTTTTACAGTTTGTAAAGGCTATTCCCCAGGATAATTCCGGAAACCTTAACACCTACTGGAGGTATCTGGAGAACACTATGAAGTTTGAACAGATGCTTACAAAGTATATTTCTCTGCTTGCAAAGAGCACTGTCCAGAATCCTGTTGAGATGCGCAGAAGCATTGAGGATAACAATATTACATCAGATGTATCCTTTATTATACAGCCTTACGGCCTCACCCCGGATTCCACCGTAACAGTCTCAAAACAAGAGATAAAGGATTATTACAATAAAAACAGGAAGAATTTTGAACAGAAAGCCAGCAGGGACATAGAATATGTGGTATTTGAGGTGATTCCTTCAGAAAAGGATATCGAACTGGCAAAACAGGACATCGAAAAGGTTTTTGAGGAGTTTTCAACAACCTCCAATCTTCGTTCGTTTCTGGGTAAGAACTCTGATAAGCCATTGGATACAAGATTCTACAAGGAGGGTGAACTCTCAGAAATATCACCGGTTCTGGACAGTTTCGCCTTTAAGGCAAATCCGGCCTCCGTACTACCTCTCTTCCGCGAAAATTACGCATTCAGAAGTGCAAGGATCAATGCTGTAAAGATGCTTCCCGACTCTGTCTT
Organism: Bacteroidales bacterium; assembly: GCA_023230265.1. Taxonomy (GTDB): domain Bacteria; phylum Bacteroidota; class Bacteroidia; order Bacteroidales; family UBA932; genus Bact-08. The sequence goes on from JALNXR010000086.1 coordinate 675, forward strand.
TGTTCAGCATATACTCATTCAGGGAAGTGACAGGGCAAAGAACACAAAGCTGGTTGATTCGCTGATGCAGGAGCTTAAGAAAGGGGCTGATTTCTCTGCTCTGGCTACCTCTTATTCTGCCGACCGCAACCCCAATGTGGCCTCTCCCGGAGATATCGGCTGGATGACTCAGATGATGATGGTCCCGGGATTTGACACCTGTTTTGTAATCAATCCCGGAACACCCGTAACCGTCGAAACAAACTACGGTCTTCACATCGTAAAAGTTAAAGAGAGGACAAAGCTTCTTAAAAAAGTGCAGCTGGCTGTACTGGAAAAGGAGGCAGTGGCCAGCAAGGAGACCTACAACTCTTACTTTACAAGGGCAGGCGAGCTTTCTTCAAAGGCAGAAGGAAATTTTGAAAAATTTTCACAGGCCGTTAAGGAGATGAATCTGCCTGTTATTCCGGCAAACGGAATTGAAGAGGGGGCAAAAACTGTGGCCACTTATCGCAATGCAAGGGAGATCAGCCGTTGGGCTTATGAGGCAGAAAAAGGAGATGTGTCGCAGACAATACAGGTGGACAACAAATATTTCTTTGTAGTGGCTCTTACAGGAGTGTATGAGGAGGGTATCCCGCCTGTGACAGCTCTTGAGTCAAAAATAGAAGATATTCTCAAGACTGAAAAGAGTAATGCAAAGATGGTGGAATCTGTTAAGGAAAAGGTTGCAGGGATGACCTCTCTTGAGGAGATGGCAAGTGCCCTTAACTCTATGGTAAGCAAGCAATCAGGCGTGTCTTTCGGATCTCTTGGTTCGCAAGCATTTGATCTCAGATTTGTGGGAGCAGTGTCAGGTGCCACAGAGAATACCATCACAGGGCCGGTAGGCGGAAATGTAGGAGTCTATATTTTTAGAGTAGATTCAAGAGAGACCGGCGGATTCTTTACAGAGGATGATGCAAAGGCCAGAAGTATGCAGTTGTTCAGCTATCAGATGCAGATGCTGCTTCCCACAATGGAAAAACTTGCCTCAGTTAAGGATACCAGGGCAAAATTCTTCTAGAGTATCAGACATTAAACCGGAAATGCATTATATCTCCATCCCGGACGATATAATCCTTTCCTTCTATGCTCATTTTTCCGGCATCTTTACACGCTGCCTCAGATCCATATTTTACATAATCCTCGTATTTGATTACTTCGGCACGTATAAATCCCTTCTCAAAATCGGTGTGGATAATACCGGCGGCAGCGGGAGCCTTTGTTCCGCTGATAAAGGTCCAGGCTTTAACCTCTGTTACTCCGGCAGTGAAATAGGTCTCCAGATCCAGCAGGGAGTATGCAGCCTTGATAAGTCTTGATACTCCGGACTCCTTAAGTCCTATCTCCTGTAAAAACATCTCCCTCTCCTCATAACTCTCCAGCTCTGCAATCTCAGCCTCGCTTTTTGCAGCGATTATCAGCATCAGGGCATTTTCGTCCTTTACAGCCTCCCTTACCCTTTCTACATAATTGTTACCCGTTATGGCGGACTTTTCGTCTACATTGCACACATAGAGAACCGGTTTATCAGTAAGCAGGCAGAGATCTTTTGCAAGTTTGCGATCATCTTGATTATCAAAAGATACGCTTCTTGCAGATTTGCCCTGAATAAGAGACTCCCTGAATTTTATTAGTATTTCGTATAGCTTTTTTGCTGTTTTGTCACCCCCGGTCTGAGCCTGCTTCTGTACCTTCCCAATCCTGTTATCAATGGTTTCAAGATCTTTGAGCTGAAGCTCGGTGTCAATTATCTCCTTGTCCCTCACCGGATTTACAGTTCCGTCAACATGAACTATATTGGAGTCGTCAAAACATCTGAGTATATGAATAATGGCATCAGTCTCCCTGATGTTTGCAAGAAACTGATTGCCAAGGCCCTCACCTTTGCTTGCCCCCTTAACGAGGCCGGCAATATCAACGATCTCCACAGTAGCAGGAACCACACGGTTTGGTTTGACAAGTCTCTCAAGAACTGTAAGCCGTTCATCAGGTACGGTTACAGAACCTATATTGGGCTCTATGGTGCAAAAGGGGAAATTGGCTGCCTGAGCCTTTCCGGAACTTATACAGTTAAAGAGGGTTGATTTTCCAACGTTGGGGAGGCCGACAATTCCGCATTTAAGTGACATTTCAGTTATCTTTTTTACCGGGGATAGTTTAACAGGGCGGCGAAATTACTGAAATTTTCCAAGAAAAGCTAAAAAGGGACAATTATATCGTTTATCTCATTATTTGTTAAAATAACTATTATATTTGTTAAAAGGACCCCTTAAAATAACCTCAACTGATTACTTTAGGATATCAGAATTCTGCATTTTCCGGTTCTGTGGCAAATAAAATTTAAACCGGAGTCACACCGGCTCAAAACAGAGATAATTTATATGACTATGTATTTTACAATACGGATTATAATCTGCCGGATTATATATTTGATCAGCTGTTCGCTCATCACTCCGGAACACTGTGTGTCAATTCCTGTTTCTCCTGCTTCACATTCCGGAACAAAGCAGGAGAGAGGCATCAGGCCGGTAAAAGAGTATAAAATCCTCTTCTGGAATCTTGAAAACTATTTTGATACATTTGATGATCCCGCAACCTCAGATAATGAATTCACAAGGGAGGGAGAGAGGCGTTGGAGCTGGAAGAGATTCACAAAAAAGAGGAATGACATTGCCAAGGTGATTCTTTCTGCAGGCAATGAGCTGACGGAGGGAGAACCGGGTTATCCCGTTTTAATTGCTCTTTCTGAAGTTGAAAACAGGTTTGTTCTGGATCAGCTTGTAAAATGTTCGCCTTTGGCGATGCTGGAGTATTCTGTGATTCACAGGAACTCTCCTGATGAAAGAGGTATTGATGTGGCTCTTTTGTACAGAAGAAGGTATTTCAGCCTTATTGAGAACAAATATTACACGGTTAAGGCGGAGGGGCAGGCGAGAAATACGCGTCTTATACTTTATGCAAAAGGTGTTCTCCAGGAGCTTGACACCCTGCATATTTTTGTAAATCACTGGCCTTCCAAATTTGGAGGGGAGAAGATATCCCGCCCGTACAGGGAGTGTGCTGCGAAAACTCTGCTTATGATTTGTGATTCGATTTTCATGAAAAACAAAAATGCTAACATTGTTCTAACCGGGGATTTTAATGATACTCCCGATTCGGATATATTCTCCACTTTCGAAAAGTTCATTAACCTGGCAAAACCATTTGCATTAAAAGGGGAGGGAACAATCAGATACAAAGGAGTGTGGGAGATGATTGATATGTTCTTTATATCCCGGAACCTGTCGGATCAGCAGGAACCGGTAGCCTGCGGAGAGGATGCGATGGAGATTGTAAAAATCCCTTTTCTGATGGAGAAAGATCCGGTCTATCTTGGAGTGAGACCGAGAAGATGTTACACTGGTCCCAGGTACAACGGTGGTGTAAGCGACCATTTGCCGGTTATACTCAAAATCGGTAAAATGTTTGATTACCGTTGATTTGACTATATTTGCCTCATGAAAGTAAAAGCAAAAAAATCGCTGGGACAGCATTTTCTTAGAAACAGGGGAGTGGCTGAGAGGATAACAGAAAGTCTGTTGTTTAAATACCGGCGGGATTTTACGGAAGAGAACTCCAATCCGGAAGAGAACTCCACCCCGGAAGAGAACTCCACCCCGGATAAAAACAACAAGGCCGGAGTGCTGGAGGTGGGGCCGGGTACCGGAGCTCTTACAGATTTTTTAATTAACAGGGAGGATATTGCTCTTAAAGTGGTGGAGATAGATCGTGAGTCTGTGAAGTATCTGTCAGAACACTATCCTTTGTTATCCGGAAATATAATTGAAGGAGATTTCCTGGAGCTTCAACTGGACACAATATTTTATGGAAAGTTTTCCCTCATTGGTAATTTCCCCTACAATATCTCCTCTCAGATTTTTTTTAAAGTGCTTGAATATAAAGATTATGTGCCGGAAGTAGTCTGTATGATCCAGAAAGAGGTGGCAGTGAGACTTGCCTCACCTCCGGGAAGCCGTGACTACGGAATTCTGTCAGTTCTGCTTCAAACCTGGTACAATATAGAGTACCTTTTTACCGTGGATGAGAATCAGTTCATTCCCCCTCCAAAGGTCAAATCCGCAGTTATTAGATTAACCAGAAACAACAGATCTTTTCTTCCCTGCAATGAAGAACTCTACAGAAAAATCATAAAAGGGACATTTAACCAGAGGAGGAAAACAATAAAGAATTCGTTGTCAGGAGTGCTGCCCGAGAGCGGTAAAGCTGAACTGCCATACAAGGGTATGAGACCGGAACAGCTTGGCGTGGAGGAATTTATCGAGCTCACACAAGCAATTGAACCTATTTTGCATTAATAGCATCCACGGGATTTAGTTTAGATGCTTTGTAAGCCGGTACAAAACCGGAAACAATACCTATAACAGAAGAGATCAACAGTCCTCTTACAATATTGTAGAAACTTAATTCCATCGGAAAAGAGTCATTGCCCTTTGTTAAAAGGACTATCCCCAAAACCATAAGCAAACCTATCACCCCTCCGGCCAGGGCAAGCAAAGCTGCCTCTGTAAGAAACTGGGTCAGGATCATATATCTTTTTGCACCGAGAGCTTTCTGTATTCCGATGATAGGAGTTCTCTCCTTTACAGATACAAACATAATATTTGCAATCCCAAAACCGCCGATAAGAATTGAAAACCCTCCTATTATCCATCCGGCCAGATTGATCCCCCTGAATATAGTCTTTGTCTGCTTTAGCAGAAAGGTCATTTCGTTCAATGCAAAATTGTCTGCATGTGAGGGTTTTAATCTTCTTACAGATCTCATTAGCATCTTTATCTCCTGGAGAAACTCATCCCTGCTAAACTGTTCCAGTGGTTTTATGCAAATCAGGGTTCCGCTGTTTCTTACGTTAAAGAGAGTTGCTCCGTAATTATAGGGAACGGTTACAGAATTGTCCGTATCAAAAATGCTTACAATGCTCTCTCCCGCTTTTTTTAGCACACCGACAACCCTTGCAGTACTGTTCCCAACCTTAATGATTTTATTCTCCGGATCCTCCCCGGCAAAGAGAGCCTCTGCCACAGAACTCCCCAGGACCACAACAGGAATGGAGGAGTGTGCCTCAAAGGTTGAAAAGTATCTCCCGCGTTCCATCTCTACATTTGATATTTTTGACCATTCGCTGGTTGGAGCAGCAATAAATCCACCGGAGAAAGAGTTCCGTTTATATCTGATGGTTTTCTCGGAAAAAGCCACAAAAGCAATTGCCTCAGAGGTTTTTGAACGGGACTTTAAAAAATTGAACTCCTCAATTTTTGGGGACGGGCGTCTGATATACTCCCACCACTTGTACTCTATTCCGTCCGCAGGCTCCCATGGGAACTGCTGAATATACAGGGTTGATCCCCCAAAGCCGCTGAGCCCGGTTGAAACATTTTTCTGAAGTGCATCGATTGCCGTAAAAACTGTTACGATGGAAAAGATACCGATACTTACTCCAAACAGTGATAAAAATGTACGGAAACGGTCTCCCTTGAGAGAACCGTAAGCAAACAGCACACTCTCAAAAACCAGTTTGAGAAGCACCACCACTCTCCTGTATATTCCCGGCATATCTTTATAATATTTTAAATATCAAATAATAAACAAGGTAAATCTTTTACAAACCGGCTTTCTTTTTGAGCACCCTGAGTTTGTCAAAAGCATCAAGAGGCGACATAGTGTTAATATCCATCTCTTTTAACTCATCTCTTATACTTGTAAGCAGAGGATCGTCCAGTTGGAAGAAGGAGAGCTGTACTGTCTGGTCATTCAATGTTACAGAAGTTTTTCTACCGGGTTTACCCCCTTTCTGACTGTTGCTTTCGAGCTGTTTTAAAATCCTCTCTGCCTTTTTTACCACCTCTTGCGGCATCCCTGCCATGGCAGCCACATGAATCCCGAAACTGTGAGCCACACCTCCGGGCAGAAGTTTCCTCAGAAAAACAACGCTTTTATCGGTCTCTTTGACGGAGATGTGAAAATTTTTCACCCTCGGGTATTTAATCTCCAAATCATTGAGTTCATGATAATGGGTGGCAAAGAGAGTTTTTGCCCGGAAGAGTGGGTGCTCGTGCAGATGCTCCACTATTGCCCAGGCGATTGACATCCCGTCATATGTGCTTGTTCCTCTGCCTATTTCATCCAGCAGCACCAGTGATCTTTCGGATAAATTATGGAGAATCATTGAGGTCTCCAGCATCTCAACCATAAAAGTAGACTCCCCTCTGGAGATGTTATCAGAGGCACCCACCCGGGTGAAGATCTTATCAGTAATACCTAAAGAGGCTGATTCAGCCGGGACAAAAGAACCCGTCTGTGCCAAAAGCACAATCAGGGCAGTTTGTCTTAAAAGTGCGCTTTTACCGGACATATTGGGGCCTGTGAGGATGATAATTTGCTGATTATCTGTGTCTAGCATTAGATCATTGGGAATGTACTCTTCTCCCGGAGCCATCAGTGTTTCGATTACAGGATGACGCCCTTTTTTAATAACCAATGTGTTACTATCGTTGACGGAAGGCCTGTTATAGTTATTGGTTTCTGCAATATGAGCGAAATTTGCAAGCACATCTATTCTTGCAATTGCATTGCAATTTTTCTGTATAACAATCAAGTTACATTGGATTGCGGAGATAATTTCAGTAAAAAGTTGCTGTTCAAGAGATCCGATTTTCTCCTCTGCACCCAGGATTTTCTCCTCATAATCTTTCAGTTCCTGAGTGATATACCTCTCTGCATTAACCAGAGTCTGTTTCCGTATCCAGTCGGACGGAACTCTCTCCTTATGGGTGTTCCTAACCTCCAGGTAATAACCGAAAACATTGTTATAGCTTATTTTAAGTGAGCTTATCCCGGTTCTTGCAATCTCTCTCTCCAGAATGGAATTCAATATCTCCTTTGAGTGACGGACAATATTGCGCAGCTCATCCAACTCCGTACTTACCCCCCGGGCAATGATATCTCCTTTTCCGGGCTGGGAGGCGGGTTCCGGGATAAGCTCCCGGTCCAGTCTTTTATATAGCTCTACGCATGGATCTATTTCTGCCGTAATTGCAGAAAGCCCGGCGGAGCCGGAAGTAGTGCAGATCCCGGTAAGAAGAGCAGAGCTGTTTAGTCCCCTCTTGAGTTGCACTGCTTCTCTGGGTGATATTCTTCCTGCTGCGGCCTTTGAAACGATCCTCTCCATATCCCCGATCTCTGAGATAAGCCCCCGGATCTCTTCCCTTATCTTTTTGTTCTCCAGTAGAAACGATGTGACATTCTGCCTGCCGGAGATCTCATCCATATTTCTGGAAGGCATAGATATCCAGTT
>JALNXR010000087.1 GCA_023230265.1 Bacteroidales bacterium
ACCATTACTGTTGTTGCTATTATAAATTTTCTCCGTTTTATGATTCTTTTTCCTATGCTCATATTTCTAAGTTTACAGGTTTATTGTCAGAATGAGACCTTGATCTGACAAAATAGGCCATTTATCACCCCTTTTGTATAATAGTAAGGACTCTTTTCCCTCCCTGACAGATGGTTGATACCTGCTCCCGCAGATAATATGTCACTGATTCTCCACTCCAGACTTCCCCTTAGCAACAGTTCGGAAGATGTCACATTTCCAATCGCAGACAGATTAATCATAAGTTCGTCATTCAGAAAGTTCCGGGAGAGGTTGAGAGCTATGGCATGGTTGTATCTTGCCTGTTGCCTGAAAATTTTTCTGTTCAGGAGGGCAAATTCATATTCTGCCATATCTGCAGCAATGCTGAACATCTCTCCAGGATCCGCCGTCCCGGCAATAACCGGAGGAGATAACTCTTTGAATCCGATAGTTCTTTTACAGGAATATTCAGCAGAAACAATTGTTTTGGAGAGAGAAAATTCTGTACCGGCTACTGCTTCTATTGAAGGATACGGTATATGTATCTCATTTTGATATTTATCGGTAAGATTAAGAACACATCCACCCCTGATAATCAAACTTCCGGCATTCAGGGAAAAGTCTGCTCCGGCAGAGGTTCTGAGATAGGGAGCACCACCATTGGTTACTTTAAATCCTCCGGCGTTATCTGTTTCAAATGAGTGCATTCTAAAGCCATAGTCAGGATCGTATCCTCTGAACAGGGAGAGGGAGAGATCCGCTCCCGGAAGTGTCATTTCCAGTCTTAGTGCAACACTCCCGTTTTTGAGCCTCTTTTCCGGAAGTTCCGGATCTGTAAAAACAATTTTCTCTCCCAGGTCGTAAAGGTCAAACCGGTATTGCGACTCCCTGTAAACCGGGATCAATATCAGCTCTCCCTTTATTCTTCCCGTTATGGGGCTTTTAATCCTTAACATAAAGTTAGAGAGCCTCTGATCATCAGGCTCAAAGGAGAGGAAAAAAGGATTGGATGGTGTAAGGTTTACAAAAGGGGAGAGAATTTCAAATCTGTTCCAGTTAACGATGTGATAACCAGTTATAATGGAAATTTTTTCACCATTATATCCTGCATAGAGCTCTTTAATCTCTGCCTGCGAATATCTCTCAGAAAAACTCATCCCGCTCCTGAACCTCAGATTTGCATAAACCAAGGCATTACCATTGTTATAGTTGCCTTTAATATCAGCCTCTGCAAAGAGGGATGCAAAATCATAATTTCTTCCTCCCCCGTAGATAGAAGCCCTTGCATATCCTGAAATTTCGGGAGGCTGGGATAAGATATGTGTTGGATTAATCAGCAGAATCGCAACGACTACAGATATTGTAACATAGATATAATCTCTCTTCATGGCTAAAAGATTTTTGTAATGATAGCAATGAAAAAAGGAGATTCCGTCCTGCTTTTAAAAGAAGAACAGAGGTTGTTGTACGACTTTTAAAGTAAGGAGGAGTATTGACAGAAAATTATTGATCTCTAAGGAGCGACTCCCGGTAAGCGGAGGGGGGCATTCCGGTTTCTGCTTTAAAAAATGAGTAGAAGGAGGTTTTGCTGCTGAATCCGCACTCATACCCAATAGCTTCAATTGAGTAGGGGAGAGATTTGTAAGAGAGCATTTTCTTAACCTCTTCAACCCGGTAATGGTTCACAAACTGAAAAAAATTCCGGCCGAGCTCCCGGTTAAGTACCTCTGTTAACTGATATTTGGGGATATTTAGCGCAGAAGAGAGGGTGTCCATGCAGAGCTCAGGGTCCAGATAGGGTTTCTGACTATTGAAGTATCCGGTTATCTTATCTTTAATCTCTCTTCTCTGTTCATCTTTAAGGATAGAATTTTTATAGTGAGCTGGAAGAGGATCTGTCTGCGGGTTGAACAGTTTGGTCAGCTCCTTTTGCCGGACTCCGTAGAAGCTGATTATATAAACAAGTAACAGTAGAGTTGTGTAGTTTATGATCTCTGTTATATGAATGTCCGGTCCGGAAAAAAACTCTGTAATACCTGAGGCAATTATTGCAATAGAGTAAACGACATAAAAAATGCTGATAAACAAAATCCACCCGAGGGTCTCGTTGCTTTCTATGTTTGAGACCTCGTTCCGCAGAGATAATCTGTGGCGATGTACAAGGATAATGCTAAGTGGTATGTAGACTGACCAGGAGATAAGGTTTACTGAAACAAAGGCTATCCTGTAAAAAAAATCCGGGCCCGGAGAGAGAAATCCTGAGGAGGTAAATGGAATGTGTTTTACAAAAGCAAGTATCTCGAAAAGGACAAACGGAATAAGATGGAGAAGATGAGTGTATTTGAGGGTAAAAGTCCTGTTGGTGAGAGATCTGATGTATATGAATATGTAAGGATTGAAAAGCAGGAATGAGGCTGAAAGCAACGAGTTGTCGTAAATTCTGAAATAGAGGGAAGTATTCAGAAATACTATTGCCATAAGAAAGAGAAAACCGGACAGAATCCTGTCCGAGATGGTTGTGTTCTCTTTTGTGAGTACAAGTATTCCTGCAAAGAGGCTCTGTGCCAAACCTATCCAGGAAGCGCACTCCAGCATTTCCATGGTTTGAAAAGGTATTAAAGTTTGTATCCTATACTAAAGTTTACGCCAGCATTTAATAATTTATATGTTTTATTTGGTAGCAGACCGTGCAGGTATGCATAAGGACCAAATGATATTACAATTTTATTGCTAAAAGTGTACTCTCCACCAAAAATTGCACCCGCACCAATACCGTTAAGATCCCTGTCGCCTGTGTTCATACTCAAAACCGGCCCGGCACCCAGATAGAGATATTTTAGAAAATGATAACGTGCAAAAGCTGAGAGTGAAAACACACTGATATTACCCGATGTGCTTGTCACTGTTCCCCCGGTATAAGCAGGAGTTATCTGAAACCGGTTGCCTGTATAAGAGGCAGAGATTTGAAAATCTGTTTTTTTGCTCATGCCAGCAACCATCCACAGAGAGAACCTGTTGGATCCTCTACCTGAATAGGTGGGACCTCCGATTAAATCTTTGTCTGCATACAGCTCTGCAGAACCAAATGAGTATGAAATTCCTGCAGAACCTTTCCACTTGAGAAAATTGCCTGAAAATCCGGATTCTCTATTCTGAGCTGTAATCAGATTAAGTGATGTGAGAATCAGTAATGTAAAAATTGAAAAGAAAAACTTTTTTTTCATTGCAAAATCTGATTTTTATTGCCGGTTAATGACCAAATTTAAAAATATTTTTCGATAAATCGGAATTTTGTGAAAATCAGAAAAGATATGCTGCTCTCCTCATCTCTTTTGCAGATTTAAAGGGTTTAGGAGGATTAAGATATCTTTCCAGAAACTTGTAAATGGTAAATCTGATATCGGTGGCGACTTTTGTGTCAATCCTGTCAAATCCGTGACCACCAGGTGAGTTTTCGAAAATTTTGTATTCAAACTGTTTTTTGTGAGCCTTTAAAGAGTCGATCATGCAGATCACCTCCTCTACATAAACATCGTTGTCGTTTGTATTGGTGTGGATCAGCAGAGGTTTTTGCAACAGTGATGCATAATTTGACGGGGATCTCCTTTTGTATTCGGTAGGATTTTCTTTAATGCCCTCTCCGATATGATATTCAGCTTTGAAATAGGCCTCATAGCTCTCATCGTGCGAGGTGAGCCTGCTCTCCAGATCACTCACCGGAACTCCGGCAAAGGCGCATTTATACTTATCCGGGTACCTGAGAATATTCATAAGGGAGATCATCCCCCCGTGGCTCCATCCGATTATTGCCACACGGTTACTGTCGACAATATCATAATTTTCAACCATATAATCCCTGCTCACAAGAACATCCTCATTTTCCAGTCCGCCATAATCGATGTTTTCATAAACACCTCTTCCGTAGCCTGTGCTGCCTCTGTACTCAGCTGATACAATAATATATCCCTGTGAGATAAGTTCTCTTACAATATGAGCGTAATAGGTCGAAAAATCTGCGTGTATCCCGCTGTGTGGCAGAACAATCAGAGGATATTTGTTGTTCTTCCTGATATTTTTCGGAACAAATGTGTAGGCGTAGAACTGCAGCGGGTTTGCTGCAAATTTGTCGTCACTGCTTTTCGGTTTCCATCTTGCAGAACCGGTAAGCCTTACTTTATCTATATGGGCGATATTCCCAACCTTTTGGTACCATAAGATATCGTCAATCTTCTTAATTATTTCGTCCTGTTTGTGAATATCGTCCTTTACATACTCGTCGATAGTCTGAGCTTCAACCTGAGTTGTTTCAAACATAGAAAACAAGAAAAAAGAGAGTGTGCACAGAATATATAAACTTGATTTAATCTTCATGATAATTAATTGTTCAGATTTATTAAATTATTAAAATGACCTGCATACAAAAATCCCAGAACTATTAATTCGATCCAGGTTATTGTTATAGCTGCAACTTCAAACCGGTACTCCCGGTTAATTCCGAAAATTAAAGAAATTAATGCAAATGAGATTACAATCAGAGCAAAACCAATTAGGGATGTCCATCTTACAGTTTTATGCCTGGCGTTTTGTTCAGAAAAAACAGGGATCAAGGCAAACAAAGAGATATTCATAAATATAAATCCGATCTCTTCCAGCACAATAAATACTCCGTGAGGATTGAACTGGCTCAGAACTGAAATACCGTCTGTTTCTCCTGCAAGGATACCAGGCTGGATTACAGAGACCTGGAGAAAATAATCCACAATCAGTATAAGAGAAGCCATTGTCGCGAAAGCGATGCTAATCAGACCGAAATGCATTTTGCTCTTCTGAGCTGTAAATCCGGCACATATTATCATTACAAGATATGATGCAGTAAGAATCATTGCCGGGTACATCCAGTAATAGTCTCTGGGGAATCGGCCCGCAATGTCATAAAAGGGATAGGCAAAACCACCGGTTTCACAAAATGGTCCGGATAAAGGTGGTGTAAGTATTGCTATTGAAAAAGTAAATATTGTAAGTACAGCAGTTATCAGCGAGGCGTAGTAGCCAAATTTTAAGAATTTTTTATCTAATTCTGTTTTTCCCATAAATCATACGCTTGTTATAGAAATTCATATATTTTCCTTCCCTTGACTGAATAAGCACCATCATTCAATCTTTTGAATGAGTTAACCATTGCTTTTGCCAGTAATTCAGTGGGCAAAGGTCTGAATGAGCGGAAAAGTCCCAAAGAATTTAGAATGCTGATAATCTTCACAGAGAGAACCTCTGCTTTTCTGTCACTGCCTTTACGGATCAGGATAGGAGGATTAAAAATAATCAGCTTCGGGAAATTCAACATTTTTACATCTTCTTCCAGCTCTCCCTTTATTCTTGAATAGAAAACCGGAGATTTTGCAGAAGCATAATCAGAAGATACTAGCACTAAGCTTTCAACACCATTCTCTCTGGCAGTTTTGGCGAACTGATACTGGTACTGGTAGTCGACCTTTTTCTGTTCAGCTTTGCTGCCGGCAGCCTTGAGAGTAGTCCCCAGACAGGAGAATAAAACATCGCCTTTTACAAGGTGTTTCCACTCTTCCGGTTTGTCAAAATCAATTATGTGAAGATTTATTTTGTTGTTCTGAATGTTGAGCTCCCTTCTTGCAAATACCTCAATGCGCAGAACATCCTTATCATTTATTAGCACTTGCAGGAGATCTTTTCCGGTTGCCCCTGTCGAACCGATTAATAATGCTGTCATTTATATACTTTAGAAAAAGGGTTATATCTGTAAAGGTAATAATAGTAAAACTTTATCTGTATTATTTTTACATTTTTACAGGCTCTTTGATGTCCGCTGTTAAAACAGCAGCGATTTAAGTTTAAACATGCAAATAGCTTATAAAAAATAACAAAGGCGGCCGGGATCAATCCCGGCCGCCTTCTTACTTAGTTATGTCAAAATTTTTATTTCTTTTCATACTTATTCAGAGCATCCTGGAGTTTTTCGATTTGTTCTGCAGGAGCCTTTTGATCTTTAGCCATCGCTATCGCATTCTTTATAGACTCGGCAGCTTTCGCAAGATCTCCGGCCTTTTCATATGTCGATGCCAGATTCTCGTATGCAGAAACGCTTTTACCTCCGCGGCCTGGAAGCGTTGCGAACTCATTAAGCAATAAGCGCTCCTGTACTTTTGCAATGGCAATGTAATCGCGCTTAGAAAGATCGCTCCGCTCTAATGTCAAACCAGCAGCGTCGCCCAGGTTAAGATAACGGCATAGTGGATTGGCGGCCATCTCTTCAAGCAGATCAGGAATTTTATCGTTGTCAAGTACCGACAATGCCATAAACTTAAAGAATGCAACGGCATCTTTCCGATCGGGAAATTGATTTTCAAAGGCTTCTGAAGCAGTCAATATCGTTTCCCATATTTTCTTATCCTGACCTTCTTTATACATTCCTCCCTGTTCCTGAAATGCCTTAAACATCATATCTTCTATCGCGTCTTTCTTTTGCATAACAGCAGCAGCTTTTTCAATATCCCATGTTTTTGCCAGTACCTGTCCGATAACCCAGTCCAGATGATCAAGATTTACATCAATCCACGCTATTTTCCCTTCCTGGTTGATCACGAATGTAGTTGGAAAGCCTTGCCTGCGCAGGGGATTGATCCATCCGTTATACATTGTTTTATCCGGCCCGTCAACTGCAACATCAAATGCCAGCTTCTGGCCCTGTGGAGTCTTAAGAAATTCAGCTACAACTGTAACAGGGTCTTTTCCTTTGTTTCCTCCGGCTTCCTCGTAACTGTCAACAGAGATAAAACGGACCCGGTCTTTATATTTTTCAGCCACAGCGCTTATATGTGGAAATGAGGCAATACATCCTCCGCACCATGTTGCCCAAAAGTCGATTACATACACTTTACCTTTTTCAAATTGAGTTAAAGGTTCACCTCTTATCCAGGCCTTGGGTTTAATATAGGGAGCAGGATCTCCTATTTTAAGAGTTGAGAATTATTTAACTTAGCCATTCCTAAAAATGAGGTCATTACAAGGACTAATGTTAACCCGAAACGGCTAAATGTTAATCTGTTCATTTATTTATATTCTTAAATTTTCTTGTCTGTAAACAGGTACATCTACTTTAATTTTGTTTTATACCCGGCAAGAACCTCTTCGTATTCCTTAATTGTGTCTTCTGTAATAAAACCCGGATACTTGTTTTCCTTCAGTCCCTGCTTTGCAGCAGCTACGGCCTTCTCCTGTGCTTCAACCGCACCCTTGAAGTCTCCCATATTAACATAGGCAACAGCTATTTCACTATACATGGCAAAACCGGGTTGAGGATTGTCAATAAGTTCTGTCAATAGTTTTACCGCATACAGATACGACTCTTTAGACAACCCTTCTTTCCTTGCAATTACTGCACCTACCGAACCTTTGAATCCGGGATTTGTTTCCTGCCATTCCCTGACAAAAGACATCGCTTCTTTTTCTTCAAAATGGTCGATTAATGTCTGGAATTTAAAGAAATTCAAGGGCGCTGCCCAGGATGGAATTTCCACAATCCCTGAATCAACAATGGCGATTGCTCTGTTGTACTGTCCCTCTTTTACAGCTTCTTCCATAGCCGCATAAATCTTTCCAAATGCTGCTTCCGGACCTTTAAGCTTTTCCTCTCCGGCTTTTATTCTTTTTTGCCTTTCTGCAGCAACATCGTACTTATCATCCATGACCACCTGTATAATAGAATCGAGTGCAATGGGGTGCCCGATCCACAGGATTGTACTGTCTTTGATCATAAAGCTGCAGGGGATACCATCCTGGCCTGCTGCTTTCATCCAGTTATTCCCCATGAACTCTTCGTTATTATCTGTAATAACATTATAAGCCATGTTATCGCCCATGTTTTCCACAAAACGGGTTATCTTGGGCAGGTAGGCATCAGGTGTTTGTTTATTGGAGTCATGTCCTCCTTCCCATATATTCACGCCGATCACAGT
>JALNXR010000088.1 GCA_023230265.1 Bacteroidales bacterium
TCGTTGAGATATAAAACAAAATGACTGTTTCTGAAGCCAGACAAATTGCAATTGATTTTCTTGGACCAAACGTCTGCTTGAATTATCGAGGCGTTAACCAGTGGCATTGTTATTACAAGATTAATTTAGAAGAAGACCATCATGTTTTTGAATATCACTATGAAAATGAATTTAGAGTCGGCAGTGATCGACACATTGGAGTCGAAATTATTGACAACCCAATAGGATTTAACAATCGTTGCACAATTATGGATTTTGGAGAATAATAACTGTTTCAACAACAGCGTGCACGTTATTGCCGCTGGCGCGGCAAAACGTGACGCAGGCGTTGGGATAATGAAATGAGCTACCAATTCATCGGAGAAAACATCCCCGAGCTTAAAGAGATCCCAGTCGAAGAACGACGGAAGATCTTCCTGAAAGCTGTGGGCAAATCATATCTCCACGGTCGGACCTGGTTCGGCCTGCTATTTTTCATTCTCGCGAGCTATGTCGGTGCGAATTTTTCTCAGCAGATTGCCGACACACTCGGCGAACTATTCTCCACGCCAACACGTGGCGAAATGTTTGTGAGCGTTGGCCTTTCGGGGCTTGCCCTGCTTGCGCTGTACCGCTTTCAGATCGAAGCAATCAAGAACGAGATACGAAAGATGAAGAATCCCAACCAGACAAATGGAGAGTAGCGTCTAAAGCCGCACTCTCATTTGCGACGTTCGCGTAGGAGAGAAAGAATATGACAATGGATCGTAATACGGCGATAGTCTCGTCTGTCGTAGTCGCCTGCATAACACTACTACTTTGGGGCATTTTCATATGGCCGACCCCATACCGATATGAAAAGGTCTCACGCCTTTGGTACAATGGCACCAAGCAGGTTGTCTATCGCGTCAACAGATTCACTGGGCATAGCGAGCTGGTTGTAGACCCCATTCCGAGTAAATCTTCGTCACAGTAGAGGTCATCTATGAGTTTGCCGATCACAGGGTCCTTTATTTTGTACAGCGAGCAGGGCGTTGATTTACAAACCCTCCAAGGCGATCTCGACCTGGCTCGTGGGACATACGCAGACATCAAGCAAATCCGCATGGCTCAGGCGCGACTTTACTCTGAAATCCTTGAGACCGATCAGGTCATTTGGTGCAGCCGTGACCAATCCGAGGTGGTGTCTCTTGATAGTCCGAAGTTTCTTCATGTGATCGAAGCCGACTGTCGTGATATCGTAGCAGTCTTGGACGGTTTTCTATGGGAGCATATCATTGGGAATAGAAGATGTGTACCGCCAGAGGAGCACGAGCGGATGCGCTTCTCATGTTGTTCGTCAGGGGGAAACAGACACGGCATACTCAAGAGCTTAGAGGATGATTACATCTCCAAGAATTTACCAGCCGACCCATGGAAATCTGTTGTCGTGTCAAATATCGATCACCCAATGGCACAGATCCTTCTTGGCTGGCCGTTGAAGTATTCGATGATCAAAAATGTGAAGAAAATCATTCGCGAACAAACGCATGCAGGGCTACAAAATGGGCCGCGCTCACGCGGCCCATTTTGAGCCTGATGCGCGCCGTTGGCAGTAAGATTAAAATGAAAACAAAACTGATATTGCTCTTTTTAGCGGCCGCTGTGTTGCTTGCCGTCGTCTTGGCTCCGCTGCTTTCCGGCTGTGCAACCACAAGGCAATACCCCATGTCATTCGCAAAAGCGGAAGCAGCATTGCTCGACATGCTTCATCTCGACAAGGACAAAGTGCTCAACAACACGGTCATGGCTCAAGCCAAAGCGGAAGGTGAACTTGAAAAATCAATGTCGATGAAGCTCTTTGCCATAGACCTGCACGATCACATTCCCGACAATCATCTCTCTTTCACGGCAAACCATATTTACAATATTGGTGCAAACGGAGGAGAGTACATCCGTTTTGATCTCACGGCCAAGCAACCTGATCTGACGGAGATCACGGTGAATTATACAGACCGGTGGGTCGGCATGTGGCCCCCCTTCGTGTTTTTCAACCCAGGAAAGGGTAGAGAGAAGAGCATTCACAGAATAATCTGGCAGAAAGAACTGCCAACAAGATGAATGCAGACTATTGTCGCTAGCGCGTCAAAGTCTGATTCACGACGTTGGGCAAGAGAGAAAATAAAACATGTTTGGATTGTTTCGTAAAAAGATGACCCTAGAAAATGCGGTATCTACAGTCGTAAATCGAATTGTGTCTTATGACACTAATTCTGATGAAATGTTTGCACAAGAATCAGCATTTGTAGCATGTTTCGCTATATTCTTTTGCATTAGGTTTACACGTCATCCATCTTGGAAAAGAAATGCAAAAATTATATATGATCAATTTATGAAAGGTTTTGTAAAGCACCTAAATATAGAATTCGATTCGACCGAACTCAATTTGCAAAAAATCCTTGATCGAATAGATCTCTATTCGACAGCAATAAATATTAGTAGCTCCAACCCGACTCCATCAAATGTCTCAAATGAGATCGGTATTACCTTCGCTATAGTTCAGGGAAAAGAAAATGATGAAGAAACCATCCATAGAGGTGCTAGAATATTTATGAAAGAAACAAATTCAATGTTTGACCTTTTCAAAAAATTTGACTTGATAGTATGAAAGGAAGGGAACGATGCCATCCGCAGAGGTAGCAATTGAAACGCTTGAGTTGCTCTGGCGCAACTATCTGACTTTGGCGGAAAACGTTGACCTGGAATCCATGGATCCTCAGATCGTGGCAAACCATGTAGCCAGAAAGAGCCCGGTGCGGCCTTTCCGTATTGCGGCATGGTTGGGAAGACAAGCGTTCTTCTTAGCCGCTTGGTCACTATGGGAACACTACACCAGTGAACTTTGTGACAGCTTGCCGACGCAGGTCAGGAAAGCCAAGGGTGATTCCCACGTCAATTGGGTCATGAAGAACCTTACCCCCAACAACCTGCCTTTCACTGACCATGAATGGTTTGGGAATGCCAATTGCCTGCGCAATCTTTTCGCGCACCACGGAGGCCGAGCGGTTGAATCGAGGGCACATAATCTGCTTCAACGTTCGCGCAAAGCGTTTCCCAATATCGAGATGTACACGGATGGCTACGTAGCCGTAGATCACTGTCACGTGGCAGATTTTGAGCTCAAAATAGAGAACTTCATTGAAGAAATAGCCCAACAAGACAGGTCCACAGTACCCACTGGGGCGCTTCGCTTAACCCCCAGCGGTCCTGTGACCTAAACGTTGGACATAAAATGATTAAAATCATTTGGAAAAGGTCGTATCGTAATGGGCAAGGGCAAACGTTTAAGGTCTAATCGACGGCGTAATGGACCTGAATTTCTGGAGCGTGCGCGGGAGTTATTAACGCGCAATTTCCAGAACGAAATACGGCACTCGGAGCTTTGGCCGCAGATGGTAGCGCAGTTCGGTGAGGCGAAGGCCGAAGAGCTGCTCAAAGAGTGCAAAGGTGAACTTCGCCCGGACGTATGAGGGATGAAACCAGGCATCGTACAGAAGATCTTCAACGATCACTATTCGGCGCTTAACGCGGCGCGCCGACTGGACAGGCGCAGCCGCTGGGCGGCGTGGAACATCCGCACCTGCCGCACCTCCGCGCAGGGTTACCATATCGACGCCTGTCCGAACGGCCACTACCAAATCCTACTGAACAACTCCTGCCGACATCGTGCCTGCCCGCTCTGCGGTGCGACCGAAACAGAGCTGTGGCTTGAACGTCAGTCAGCCAAAGAGCTTCGCTGTCCGCACCACCAAGTGGTGATCACCTCACCGGCCATTCTTCGCGAATTATGGCGATGGAACCGCAAGGCGTTTACAACTCAGTACTTCCGCGCGGCCTGGCATACGCTGCGTGAGCTGCTCGGCGATAAGCGGCGTTTCGGTGGTTTGCTCGGAGCAATCGGGGTATTTCAGAGCTAGGGCGATGAGCTTCAGGAGCATCTTCACCTGCACTTTATCATCACCGGCGGCGGATTGACAGCCTCGGGAGAGTGGTCAGCCGGCGATCCGTCGTACCTGCTGCCCGGCGCGGTGCTGGCAGACAAGTTCCGCGGCAAATTTCTGGCTTACCTGCGCGCGGGACTGACAGGAAAGGGGCGTAAGGCCTCTGATCCGGTGCTTATCCCTCCTCCGTCTATGACACTGCGTGAGACACTCAACCTACTCGACCGACTGAAGTGCGTGCGCTGGTACGTACGCATTGAAACGGCTTACCCGCACGCCGGAGCGGTGCTCAAATACGCGGGGCGCTACATCCGCCGCGGGCCGCTTTCAGAGCGGCGCATACTCTCCTATGACGGAGAGCAAGTGAGCATCGCCTATGCGCACTCCGAGAAGCACACCAAAAACTCTTTCACTCTGCCAGCCTCCGAATTTGTACGCCGGGTTCTCGACCACGTGCCCGAACGCGGCACCCACTGCGTGCGAGCCTATGGTCTATACCACAGCGCCTGCCGCGCAAAGCTCAACCAAGCGCGCAAACTTCTCAGGCAGCCGCCCTATGATCCAGAGGTCGAGCCACCCGACACCCACGAACTGCTTCACCGCATGTTCCCCGACTTTACGGGTGACCTCTGCCCGAAGTGCCATGCCAGACTCGTTACCATCAAAGTCTTCCGTCGGGGCCGGTCCCCGCCCTTCATAAGGTTCGTAGCATGATAGAAAACACACAAAAAACGGCTGTACTCCCAGGCGCACGCACTAGTGTATCCAAAACCGGGCAAATGGCCTCCGGCACAGGCCGCAATACACCGGAAAACACCCAAACTCTCGCTTGCGCACCTTTTCAGAGGCATTACAGCCCTCCCGCAATCACAAAAACGCACTCATTTCACACACAAATGCTGGCAAGACCGCAGACCGTGCAAATTCCACGCTTGATCTAAGCGAAAGAAAAAACCATAATAAGTGTCCAACAAACGGATGCACCTCCCGCCGGAGATTTTTTTTGGGCTCGCTTCGCTCGATAAATCGTGTCTCGGCGGAGGTGATCCTAAACGTTGGAGGTGATCCTAAACGTTTAAAATGAAAAGAAAAAACCAACATAAGGCGACCTTCAAAAAGAAACATATCCTCGTAGTCGGCATACTGTTGACCGGGATATGCTTACTAGGCATTACCGTTCATCGGTGGCGACATGCGGCGGTTGAACCCCAAACGTTGTCAGAACTTCTGGACTTGCCAGAAGACAAATTGGCGCGAGTGGACATTGCCCGGATGAATCTGCTTTGTGCCACCGGACTGCCTAACTCCGAAAATATCAGGCTGAACGACCACCTACAAACACTGGACAGATGGGCGGAGGTTGCCAAGAAAGCTGAAGAAAAATATCTGCCGACTTATTACCAGAATCCTGCAAAATTCGAAAATTCACTCTCGAAATTCAAAGCCATCACTCTTGCGCTGACCATTCAAGAAGATTTAAAGTGCAAGTACAATATAGAACTTGTTCGTTCCGGCGTCATGCAGGATATGCGGAGGACGAAATTTTTCAGCGATTCCCGTGATTTGTTTGTTCACGGACTTATCGAGCGACGTACCGGAACATGTTCTTCCCTTCCCGTATTAATTATCATTTTAGGCAGACGTTGCGGGTATCCTCTTTACCTCGTTACAAGCAAAGGACATCTTTTCTGTCGCTGGCAAGATTCTCATGAAACGTTCAACATTGAGGCGGCATCACGCGGCGTAAATATTTTCCCCGATTCGCATTATCGGACATTTCCCTATCCGTTCACGAATAGGGAAATGAACAATGAGAAATACCTTAAGACTCTAACTTCCTTCGAGGAATTGGGTGTTTTTATGAATACTCGAGGACTTTGTCTACAAGAACACAATTTGTTTCGCCAGGCTGTGGAAGCATACGGTGTCTCTTTGCGTGGATTTTCTAACTCAGAACTCACGCGGACTTATATTGACAATGCAAAACGGAGGTTTTGAAATGAAGCATATGAAATTAGTTATTCTTGGAATCGCACTTGTTTCAGTGAATGCGCGAGCATTCTACTGTCCAGGGCAGGGACGATGGTTATCAAGGGACCCAGCAGAAGAGGCATGTGGAGCAAATCTCTACATATTTTGTGGCAACGATCCAATTTCTTTTGTTGATTTTTTGGGATTACTCTCCTCATCCGAGGCGTTAGCGCATTACAGAACGGGTACAGACGATCCGAAAAACCCCAATAGACGGACCCCTCTCGGGATGTCATTTGATGAAATTGACACTTCAAAAGTAAAAGTGGAAAAATTTAAGAAAATTGCGGAACAATTAAAAAGTTGTACGCCCGGCACTTATCAAATTAAATGGGGGGATAAATTCGACAGTCTTCCCTTTCTCACGTCTGGCGACCAAGCGCTATTCCTCGGCAACATTTCGTTAAAACTTGAGGGCACCATCGTTATCCGAAAAGGCGGAGACTGGGAGTTCTCTGGACAATTAAAAAGTTTTGATGATCTTTATGACTTCAATGCCTCAACACATCGAGGCGCTATTGGCGAAGCATTGACATGGTTAGGCCGAGAGCAGATTTCTGGGAAACCATATTACATTGAGATTCGTGGAGCAAAACAAGCTAGCGCTACCGGTAATTGTTGCGAAGACAAAACTGAAGCCAAGGAAAAGAGACGAAAATGGTACTAAAACCCCGAGTTTGTGTTTTATGGTTGTGGGTCATCGTCATGCAACTGGGGTGCGGAAAAACGCCTCCGCCACTCGATATGTCTATTGCAGATTCAGCACTAAACGAATATTGCAAATCTGAAAATCTTGCATCCTGTGATTTCAATAGTGCGCATGTATATCGAGAACAACAATATGATTGGTGTGTTGAATACATCACTAAGACCAATTGTCCAAGGAAGCACGTCTTGTTGCTTTTTTTTAAAAACAACAAGATAGTTGAAAATCATAGATTTATCGAACCAGAGCCTTGAGACAACAGGAATACCCGTGTCTCAGGCTCGATGTTAGGAAGGAGAATTATGATCAGAAAGACAAGCGCGATCACCGTCGCAACGATCGTCGCTCTGGCTGCACTGCCAGTGTGGGCCGCAGAGGAGGTCCAAAAATCGAACAGCCAGAAGATACTGGAAGGCTTGCTTCCCCTTCTCATCATTTTCGGGCTGCTGTACTTCTTTCTGCGTCGCGTTGGACGACGAAATGAGCCTTACATGGAGCGTGCAAAGGTTACGTGGACCGACTAGAAAAACAAAATGAGGAAATCATTGGACTCCTGAAAGACATCGCCGGAAAGAAACGAACTTCCGAACGAACTTCCGAACAAAGCCTCGGAGGCGACTCCGAAAACCGCGCCGAAGACGGCACGGTTCCCGGATCGCCTCAAGGCTGACGTTAGATGTATGGATGAAAAATAAACACTAGCATCCCATAGGCGCAGCTATCAACCAGCCAATTTCGACATCTGGAACCTATTATGCGGGAGGGGCAAAAAGTCCTTCCGCGAAATAATTTTCACAAAAACGCAAAAAGTGCTGGTCTTGGAACGGTTGTGGCTGTAGCCTACAGCCGCATGAAAAAAAATAACCATCATCAAGCGCGTTTAAACGCAATTCTCAGCGCCTCCGAAGGAGCACTGCCAAGACCAACGAAAACAGCATACACTACACTGCGTCAGATCGTCCAGTGGATTCCGGAGGGACTCGCAGACCGTCTAGCACGGGAAGCTAAAACCGACATCCGGAAGTTCACGGCGTTCAGTCACATCTTCGCCCTACTCTACGGGCACCTATCAGGCGCATCGAGCCTGAACGAGATCTGCGACGCATTGCGGCTTCACGAACCGGAGGTGACCCGAATACGTGGTACGGTGGCACCGAAGCGCAACACCTTCTCCAACGCCAACCGTACACGAAACCCGGACATCGCGGAAAAACTTTACTGGGGCGTGTTCGAGCACCTGCAGTCGATCTGTCCGTCCTTCACCCAGTACAAGAGTCACAAGGGCTTCATCCACCGTGTGAA
>JALNXR010000089.1 GCA_023230265.1 Bacteroidales bacterium
ATACAAAAGCGGGGGTGAGTTTGCCGGATTATTCCCCGAGAGATGGCTTCCAGCTACTTTTATACTCTCTCAGGAGCCGTTCACAGAACAGAACAAGATGATCAACTCCACTCTTAAAATGGTGAGATCAAAAGTGGAAGGAGCTTACCGGGAGCGTATTGAATTCGCATATACTGCAGAAGGAAAGGATATTAACAACAAGTACAATCTTGGAGAGGCCGATTGATTGTAGCTTATAATTGCTTTATCAGATTTAAGTTCTAACTTTGGGGCTTTAAAATTCTCAAATAGGCTTTGGATAGTTTTTCTGACATCAGACCCTACCTGGAGGATGAGATAGTCCCCGCGCTTAACAGGATTGCAAAGCATCCTCTTCTTACACCAATATTGTCCTATCTTTTTCCTGACAAAGAACCGGAAAAGGTGAGACAACTCATATCCACTCTCAAAAGTGTGGATGATTTTCAGGATAAAGTGATGTTTTTCGCTATCAGAAAAATCATCTTAGACACTGTCTCCTCTCTTTCCTATGCAGGAATTACAAAGCTTAAGGACAATAAAAAGCATCTGTATATCTCCAATCACAGAGATATACTTTTAGACTCCGGGATTCTTCAGGTCATATTCAGAATGAATGATATCCAGACTTCAGAAATGGCCGTTGGAGACAATCTTATTACTGATCCTTTTATTGAGGACATTGCCCGTTCAAATAAAATGATAAGAGTGGATAGAGGAAAGAATGTCCGTGAGCTGTACAACTCTTCTATGCTTTTGTCCAGGTATATAAGGGAAAGAATCTCAAAAGGGGAGAGTTCTGTCTGGATAGCCCAGAGAAACGGCAGAACCAAGGATGGCGTTGATCTTACAGAACAAGGTTTGCTAAAGATGTTGGAGATGAGTGGTACAGGAGATTTTGCAAAAGATTTTGAGGAGCTGTCTCTGGTTCCGATATCCATCTCTTATGAGTTTGAACCTTGCGATCTGCTCAAGACAAAGGAGCTCTATATTTCCAGAAGGAAAAAATATGTAAAGAGCCCTGGCGAAGATCTCAACAGCATCATTTCCGGCATTATGCAATTCAAGGGTAATATTCACATAAACTTCTGCGAACCTGTAAGTGCAAAAGAGCTTAAAGTTTATTCAATGCTGGAAAAGAACGAAAAGTTCAAAGCATTATCCGAGGCTGTTGACTATAAAATAATTGACTCATATCAACTTTGGAAGAACAACTTTATAGCATACGATATGCTGTTTTCTACCTCCAAATACTCTGGCAACTATTCAACTTCTGACAAGAATCATTTTGTAGATTACCTCAAATATAAATTATCTGATACTGAGGGCAATCCAAAAGAAATGGAGGAGATTTTTCTATCTATATATGCCAATCCTGTTTTGAGTAAAGAAAAATTGACAGCCTTGTAAGGTTTATTACTTTATTTTCAAGATATTACATCTTACAAAACATCAATGTTACCAAAAGCAACATTGATGTTTTAATTACAAATAGACAATAACATAAACTTTGAGATTGTTGCGCTTTTGTACTACCCGTTAAATTAACTATATTTGCATACTTAACCGAATATATAAATCAAAAATGGAGAAACACATATCCCTGGATAAAGCCGTCTCAATGTTAAAAGACGGGATGACAATTATGGCCGGAGGTTTTCTTACTTACGGAGGTGCTAACCGGATCATGGAGGCAATCAGCAAATCACCTGTCAGGGATCTGACACTTATATGCAACGATGCAGCATTCCCCGACAAAGGATTGGGGCTTCTTATCTCTGAGAGAAAGGTTAAGAAAATTATTACATCTTACATCGGATCGAATCCGGCTGCAATTGATCAGATGAATTCCGGAGAGCTGGAGGTGGAATTTTCTCCTCAGGGAACACTTGCTGAGAGGATAAGAGCATACGGTGCAGGACTTGGAGGTGTGCTTACCCCAACAGGGCTGGGCACTGTGGTTGAGAAAGGGAAGCAGATAGTTGAAACAGAGGGGGCAAAATATATCCTTGAAACACCTTTAAAAGCTGATATAGCATTCATAGGTGCCTCTGTAAGCGACCGTTCCGGAAACCTCTATTACAGAGGAACAAAAAGAAATTTCAATCCACTTATGGCCATGGCTGCAGATAAAGTGGTGGTTGAGGCTGAGGAGATGGTTGATACAGGATTTATTAAGCCTGAGGATGTTCACACTCCGGCAATTCTTGTTGATTACATTTTTAATTAGAAAAAAATAATGAGAGAAAAAGTAATGATAAGGCTCAGAATGAGTTCTCACGATGCGCACTACGGTGGCAATCTGGTAGACGGGGCAAGAATACTGCAACTTTTCGGGGATGTTGCCACAGAACTTCTGATCAGAAGGGACGGAGACGAAGGTCTCTTTAAGGCTTATGATAATATCGAATTTATGGCACCTGTTTATGCAGGTGATTTTATTGAAGCTACCGGAGAGATTGTATCAGAGGGTAATAGCTCCAGAAAAATGGTTTTTGAAGCCCGTAAGGTTATTGTACCAAGAGCTGACATATCACCTTCTGCCGCTGATTTTCTTGAAGAACCCATAGTTGTATGCAGGGCCAGCGGGACCTGTGTAACTCCCAAAACCTGTCAGAGAAAATAATTGTTGTAATATGGAAAAACTGATAATTACCGCAGCTATATGTGGTGCGGAAGTGTTTAAGAAGCACAATCCTGCAGTTCCCTACACTGTGGAAGAGTGTGTGAGGGAAGCAAAATCAGCTTATGATGCCGGAGCAAGCATCATTCACCTGCACGTAAGAATGGATGACGGAACTCCCACACAGGACAAAGCCAGGTTTAAAGAGGTTATGAATGCAATTCTGGCAGCATGTCCTGATGTAATTATTCAGCCTTCTACCGGAGGTGCTGTAGGAATGACAAATGATGAGAGACTTCAGCCCACTGAGCTTAATCCTGAGATGGCTACCCTGGATTGCGGTACCCTCAACTTTGGAGGAGATGATATCTTCGAAAATACCGAAAACACAATCATATATTTCGGTAAAAAGATGATAGAAAGAGGTATAAAGCCGGAACTTGAAGTATTTGACAAGAGTATGATAGATATGGCTCTCAGGCTGCACAAAAAGGGGTATATAAACAAACCGATGCATTTTGACTTTGTAATGGGCGTTAACGGAGGTATCTCGGGAGAGCTCAGGGATTTTGTATTTCTGAGAGGAAGCATTCCCCATGATGCCACCTATACAGTTGCCGGAATAGGAAGATATGAATTTCCACTTGCAGTTGCTGCAATTGTTGACGGAGGTCATGTAAGGGTGGGCTTTGAGGATAATGTATTTATATCCAAGGGAGTGCTTGCTAAATCCAATGGTGAACTTGTAGAAAAGGTGGTAAGGCTTGCCCGTGAATTCGGCAGGGAGATAGCCACTCCGCAAGAGGCAAGGTCAATACTTGGGCTTAATCAAAAATAATAAATTTCGAATCAAATAATTTATATGAAAAAGGGTAACAAATACGGAATTCACAGAGTAATTGCACCAAAAGGAGTTCTTCCTCAACCAGCAAACAAAATTGACAATAACATGGATGAGATCTATGATAACGAGATACTTATCGATGTTCAGACATTAAATATTGACTCGGCAAGTTTCACTCAGATAGAGGAACAGGCAAAGGGTGATAAATCAAAGATTGCAGAGATAATGCTGGGGATTGTAGCCTCACAGGGTAAACACCGCAATCCGGTTACAGGATCCGGTGGAATGCTTCTTGGCACAGTGGAAAAAATCGGAGATGCACTAAAGGGAAAAAGAGACCTTAAAGTCGGAGATAAAATTGCCACACTCGTCTCTCTCTCCCTGACACCTCTGAGGATAGATAAGATTAAGGAGATAAGACCCGATGTTGACCAGGTGGACATAGATGGCAAAGCTATCCTTTTTGAGAGTGGAATATATGCAAAAATTCCTGAAGATATGCCCGAAAAGCTGGCACTTTCTGCTCTGGATGTAGCAGGAGCTCCTGCTCAGACTGCCAAACTGGTGAAACCCGGTGATACTGTTTTGATTATCGGAGCAGGTGGAAAATCCGGAATGCTCTGCTGTTATGAGGCCAGAAAGAGAGCAGGGGTGACCGGTAAAGTTATTGGTCTGTGTCATAGTGAAAAAAGCACAAAACGGATGCAGGATCTGGGATTTTGTGATTATGTGTTTTCTGCAGACGCAACGCAGCCGGTGGCAGTTTTGGAGAAAATTGAGGAGCTTACAAAAGGAGAGATGTGTGATATTACAATTAACAATGTAAATATTACCGACACAGAGATGACCAGTATTTTATGTACTAAACCGACCGGAATCGTCTATTTCTTCTCTATGGCCACAAGTTTCACAAAGGCCGCTTTGGGAGCAGAGGGGGTTGGAAGTGATGTAACAATGATTGTTGGAAATGGGTACACAAAAGGACATGCTGAGATTACCCTGGAGATTCTTCGTGAAAGTGAAAAGCTCAGGAAGATCTTTACAGAGCTTTACGCGTGATTTCAGAGATACTTTAACACTGACAGATGGCAACAGACAGAAGAAAAATATTATTCCCTGATGTTTCTGACCAGCAATGGAATGACTGGAAATGGCAGGTAAAGAACAGAATTGAAACCCTTGAACAGCTCAAGAGGTATATCAACCTCACACCTCAGGAAGAAGAGGGTGTAAGAGAGTCACTTAAGACACTCAGAATGGCAATTACCCCATATTATTTATCCCTGATTGATCCTGACGATCCCTTTTGCCCGGTCAGAAAACAGGCAATTCCGACCGGGGCTGAGACATATCAGTCTCCTGCCGATCTGCTGGACCCACTTCACGAGGATGAGGACTCTCCGGTACCCGGCCTTACTCACAGGTATCCCGACCGGGTTTTGCTACTGATTACAGATATGTGTTCCATGTATTGCAGGCATTGTACTAGGAGAAGATTTGCCGGGCAGAAGGATGATGAATCTCCTGCTTTAAATATTCAGAAAGCAATAGATTACATTGCTGCTACTCCGCAGATAAGGGATGTGCTGCTTTCTGGCGGAGATGCCCTTATGGTATCGGATGCAAAGCTTGAGTCAATAATTCAGAGACTCAGGGCAATACCTCATGTGGAGATTATCAGGATTGGCACAAGGACACCCGTGGTTTGTCCCCAGAGAATAACAGACAATCTGGTAAATATGCTTAAAAAATATCACCCTCTCTGGATAAATACTCACTTCAATCATCCAAATGAGATAACAGAGGAGTCCTCCAAAGCCTGCAACAAACTTGCTGACGCGGGGATTCCGTTGGGGAATCAGTCAGTGTTGCTCAAGGGGGTCAACGATTGTGTGAATGTGATGAAGAGACTGGTTCACAAACTTGTGATGATCCGGGTAAGACCATATTATATCTACCAGTGCGACCTCTCTATGGGATTGGAGCATTTCAGAACTCCTGTATCAAA
Organism: Bacteroidales bacterium; assembly: GCA_023230265.1. Lineage (GTDB taxonomy): Bacteria > Bacteroidota > Bacteroidia > Bacteroidales > UBA932 > Bact-08. The sequence goes on from JALNXR010000089.1 coordinate 5,494, forward strand.
GGGTATTGAAATTATTGAAGGGTTAAGAGGCCATACCTCCGGATTCTGTGTTCCCACATTTGTTGTGGATGCTCCCGGAGGTGGCGGGAAGACTCCTGTAATGCCAACTTACATAATATCACAATCTCCCGGAAAGGTTGTACTTAGAAATTTTGAAGGAGTAATTACTACTTATACAGAACCGGCTGATTACAAAAACGTATGCAATTGTCCCGATTGTCGGGAAAACGGAAACGTAGAAGGAGTTGCATCTCTGTTAAGAGGACAGAGGCTTGCAATTGAGCCGGAGTTGTTAATGAGAAAACTAAGATCTCACAGTAAATAGATACAATGCCTTTTATTGACCGGCTTCTCATTCACGAAAGCGTATCAATAGTTGGCCTGGAAAAAAACACCGGAAAGACTGAATGCCTTAACTACATTCTGAGGAGGATTGCCTCTGAGGGTAAAAGAGTGGCTATTACATCGGTGGGTCTTGACGGAGAGAGGATTGACCAGGTTACTGGTACTGCAAAACCGGAGATTTTTCTCAGGGAGGGTATTTTATTTGCTACAAGCGAAAAACATTTCAGGAGCAAAGAACTACACGCTGAGATACTGGAACTGAGTGAAACACAAGGTTCTCTTGGAAGGGTTGTGACTGCCAGAAGTATATCTCCGGGCAGGATATTGCTTTCCGGACCTTCTACTTCCTGTGCTCTTAAGGAGTGGATGGAGAATGTAAAGCTAAAATACAGGGCGGATCTTTGTATTGTGGATGGAGCTCTCTCAAGAATGAGCCAGGCATCCCCGGCTGTCACCACATCTGTAATACTGACAACCGGTGCTGCTCTCTCTCTTAACATCAATAACCTGGTGTATAAAACTGCATTTGTTGTCAATCTTATCAAGCTACCGGAGACCAAAAGATGTTTATCAGAGGATGATCTGGGGGGAGGAAGAGAGATATGGCTGCTGAAAGGAGACAATCGTTTGTGCAAAATTTACACCCCCGGGGAATCTTCTCCAGTTGAAAAAGAGAATCTTGAAAGAGCAGATGGAATATTTGTGGGCGGAGCACTTACAGAAAATATCCTCAGGAGAATTTCCGGGGATTTTAAAGAGAGGGATATTGAGGTTGTAATCAGGGATTTTACCCGTCTCTTTGCTTCTGAAAGAGAGGTTTATCATTTTTTAAGAAACACCGGACATATCTCTGTTCTGCAAAAAACCAGACTCGTTGCAATATGTGTCAATCCGGTGGCTCCAAATGGTTCAGTCCTGGATTCGGATAGACTATGCAGTGAACTCAGTGCAGCGACATCTTTTCCAGTTTACGATATTTTAAAAAGTGGTTATGAGAATTAAAAACCTGCTCACTAATCCTCTGGATTTTAGATATATGTTGGACGATCTGGACCTGGCATCATCCTGTTCGAGACAAATTTTGTATGAAACACCGGTGATGCATTCTGCCAGGGAGATTAGAGATTGCTACAGTCAGCTGGAGCAGTTCTATACGATATTTTTTATAGATAATAATTTCACAACTACAATAAGGAAAATTCACAGAACACTGAGTTCTCTGAGAGATATCAGATTAACCCTTAAGAGGCTTGAAAATGGTGTAATACTGGATGAGATTGAGTTATTTGAAATTAAAAACCTGATTATTACTAATGAGGAGATCAGAGAGATCTTTAATGGAATTCCTGCCCTGGCCGACGTTTTTATACTTAAGCCTCTGAATTACTTATTGCTGCTTTTGGATCCCGATGAGATCGGTACTAACTCATTTTATATTTACGATAGTTATTCTGAGGAACTTTCCGGAATAAGATCTCTTTTAAAAAAGAGTCCGCACTCTCCGGAACTCTTTTATTCGGCATCTGTTATTGAGCAGAAAATAAGAGAAGAATTATCCCAAAAACTTGCTTCCTCAAGCAGTGAACTGAACTTTTCTCTAAGAACTTTGGCCTCTCTGGATATAGTAATAGCCAAAGCCGGTCAGATGAAAAGACTTGGCCTTTCAATACCAAAGGTTTCAAAAGAAAAAACCAGTTATTCATCTCTTTTCAATCCCATGATAAAGGAGATACTCCAAAAAGAGGGAAAGAGGTATCAAAAAACCCATATAGAGTTCAAAGCAGGGACACCGCTGCTTATAACCGGTGCAAATATGGGAGGGAAAAGCGTTACATTAAGAAATGTGGGACTATGCCAGTACCTGTTCCAGTGCGGATTTGCCATACCTGCAGAACAAGCATATATCTCCCCGGTTTCTGATGTGCTGCTCTCAATTGGTGATATGCAGGATATATACAGGGGACTATCCTCATTTGCTGCCGAAATGGAGCAAATCAGCTCCATTCTTAAAGCGGCAAAATCGGGCCGGAGACTGCTTGTTCTAATTGATGAACCCGCCAGGAGTACTAATCCGCTAGAAGGAAC
>JALNXR010000090.1 GCA_023230265.1 Bacteroidales bacterium
TTAGCCTGAAATGTCTCAAAATTTGACACGGAACTCACCTCCAGCCATCTCTCCTGGGCTGCAGAATAAACCTCAAAATCATAGGTAAGTGCAGATGTGAAGCTCAAATCTCCTCCGCACAGGCGTAGAATCCTGTAGGGAAGATTCAGGGAGACTATGATATTCTCGACATGTTTAACCATCTCTTCAAGTGCCGTGTAGGAGTGTTCAGGATGGGATATCTGTACAATTTCAACCTTATCAAACTGATGTAAGCGGTTCAGACCTCTTACATCCTTACCATAAGAGCCGGCCTCTCTCCTGAAACATGGTGTGTATGCGGTGAGTTTTAAGGGAAGCTGGTCAGGACGCAGAATTGTATCCCTGAATATATTGGTAACAGGAACCTCTGCAGTGGGAATGAGATAAAAGTTATCCAGCGGGCAATAGTACATCTGGTCACCCTTGTCCGGAAGTTGCCCCGTACCGTAGGCAGATGACTCATTTACAAGTATAGGTGGCTGAATCTCTGTGTACCCCGCCCTGGTGTTGATATCCAGAAAATAGGAGATCAATGCCCGCTGAAGTCTGGCCCCTTTACCTCTGTATACAGGGAAACCGGCTCCGGTAAGTTTGACACCCAGATCGAAATCAATAATATCATATTTTTTTGCGAGTTCCCAATGAGGTAGTTTATATTGGGATTTCATGCCGGATTTCACCTCCTTCACTACCACATTATCCTGAGCTCCTTTTCCTTCCGGAACTGAGATGTGAGGAAGATTGGGAAGTGTAATCAGCACATCATTCAGTTCAGATGAAACAGAGGAGAGAGACTCGTCAAGCTTTGCTGTACGGATTTTAAGCCCTGCAACTCTCATTTTGGCAAGATCGGCCTCTTCCTTTTTGCCCTCCCTGATAAGTGCACCAATCTCTTTTGCACTTACATTCTGCTCGTTAAGCAACGAATCCAGTTCTGTCTGCAAATCTCTTCTCTGGTTGTCCAGCCTGAGTATCTCTGTTATGATCCCTGCTGCATCAAAATTTTTTACACGCAGTCTCTCTTCAACAAACCGGGGCTGCTCTCTCAGTAATTTTATGTTAAGCATCTTCTGTAAAATTGAGTGTCAAAGGTAAAAAAAATAACAGAAATAATACAAAAGCGCCTTTATCCTCAATGGGGTAAAGGCGCTGATTCGCCGGAACTGTTCGGAGACCTGAGAAGGAGAAACCGACGGTATTCTCCCTGAAATCAGGCAGCTCTGATATTATTGTGCCGGGCTGATGGCTCCTACGGGGCAAACATCTGCACAGGTTCCACAATCTGAGCAGATATCGGGATCAATTTTGTAGATGTCCCCGGGAGAAATAGCCTCAACAGGACACTCATCAATACATGTACCGCAAGCGGTGCAATCTTCAGAAATTTTGTGAGCCATTACAAATACTTTTAATTGGTTTAATTGTTGCAAAGGTAAAAAATAGGTTGGAATAGAACAAATAGATGTTGTATCTTTGCTATGACAAAATTATTACGGAATATGAGGAGTGATCTTAAAGCAATGATTAACAATAAATTTTTGATATTGTCAGTGCTTTTATTTTCTGTCACATCCATCCCGGCCCAACAGGAGCCGCAAACTATAACTTTTAACAAGTATGTTCACGATTTCGGTCAGATTGAGCTGACATCAGGAAAACATTCATGCAGCTTCACTTTTACCAACAAAAGCGAAAAACCTGTTATCATCCACACTGTCATATCCTCATGCGGCTGTACTGCCCCCGAGTGGACCAAAAGCCCTGTGATGCCGGGGAAGACGGGGAAAATAAATGTTACATTTCTGAACGACCAGGGGCCCTATCCCTTCGATAAGGTGCTTACTGTATATATTTCCGGCGAACCGAGGCCCATACTGCTGAGAGTTAAGGGCGTAGTTACCCGTAAACCAAGACCCTTAAAGGAACTCTATCCGGAAAGATATTCCTCCCTGGGATTTCGCAGGAGAATAGAGGATTTCGGGACTATAAGCCAGAACGGTATCACAAGAGGGTCGATAGATTTTGCAAACATCTCCTCTCAGCCGGTTTCCGTAACATTTACCAATATCAGCCCGGGACTAAGAATTAAGACAATACAGGATAAGATTCCCTCAAATACAAAGGGGGAAATATTATTTGAGATAGATACCAGAAGTAACGACAAATGGGGTGTGACCCGATACACCGCTACTCCTGCGGTAAATGGCATCAGCACAGGTAAAGAGCTTGTTATACAAACAATAATAAGGGAAGACTTTTCTAAAATGAGTAAAGAGGAGATTGAAGCTTCCCCACTGCCTATGGCAGATAAAAGCTCTCACAACTTTGGGACAATCAAGGCAGGCACTACTGTGAATGCCTGGTTCGATATCAAGAATTTCGGGAGGCGCCAACTGCTAATCAGAAAGGTTGATGTGAATGACTCTGCAGTTAAGGTGGAATATCCATCCAGTATAGATGCCGGTAAAAACGGGCGCATTTCTGTATCTGTAAACACAACCCAACAAAACGGTTCAAAACTTTACACCCTTACTGTGATCACCAATTCACCCTCAAGACCCGCTATTAACTTTGTTATCTCGGGAGATATTAAAAAGTAATTATGACTTCAAAAAAAGTAGACGGGAACAGTGCACTTAAAGTAAACAAGGGGATAGAGCAGCCTCCGGTCATCAACCCGTATATGAGCAACTTCTATAAGAAGAACAGGGTCAGACAGCTTACTCTTGAAGATTATCTTAATGGTATTCTATCCTCAGATCTCACTGTTCTCAGCCAGGCAATCACCCTAGTGGAGAGTTCCAGACCAGAACACCGGGAAGTTGCAAGAGAGATTGTTCAGAGATGCCAGGAGGTGGCGGGTGAATCTATGCGGATTGGTATCACAGGAGTGCCTGGTGCAGGAAAAAGTACATTCATTGAGGCTTTTGGAAGGTTATTCACAGAAAGCGGTCATAAACTGGCAGTGCTGGCAATCGATCCCAGCAGTGAAAAAAGCAAGGGGAGCATTCTGGGAGACAAAACCAGGATGGAGAAATTATCTGCCGATAAAAATGCTTTTATAAGACCCAGCCCCAGCGGAGGTTCTCTGGGAGGAGTGGCCAGAAAAACCAGGGAGAGCATTGTTCTGTGTGAAGCTGCAGGCTATGATGTGATTTTTATTGAAACGGTGGGTGTAGGTCAGTCGGAAACTGCCGTACACTCCATGAGCGATTTTTTTCTTCTCCTTATGCTGTCAGGGGCAGGGGATGAACTACAGGGAATAAAGAGAGGGATAATGGAGATGTCAGATCTTATCGCAATAACCAAAGCCGATGGAAATAACATTGACAAAGCTTTCCTGGCTAAAGCTCTTTACTCCAATGCTCTACACCTCTTCCCCCCAACCGGATCCGGTTGGGTGCCTTCTGCACTTACCTCATCAGCAATTACCGGAAGCGGACTGGAAGAGATAAAGCAGAAAATTTTTGAATACTTTGATCTTACCCGTAAAAACGGCTTTTATTACAAAAAGAGGGAGGAGCAGGCTAGATTCTGGATGTATGAGACGATAAATGAAGAGATTAAAAACCGTTTCTACGCGAATCACACCATCAGGAGGAGGCTTGAAGAATATGAAAAACTGGTTACCACAGGCAGAATGGGATCTTTTGCCGCTGCCTCAGAATTGCTTAAACTATACAACGAAAAATGGAAATAATCCTGGATGCCCTTAAAAACAGCATTCTGATTACCGGATTGGTAATGATAATGATGCTTCTGATAGAATATATCAACATCCATTCAAACGGAAGCACCTTAAATAAACTTCAGAGATCTCCTGTAAAGCAGGTTATTCTCTCAGCTATATTGGGTCTTGTGCCTGGATGCGTTGGGGGTTTTGCCGTAGTCTCTCTTTACACACATAATATGGTGAGCTTTGGCTCTTTGATTGCAATGATGATCTCTTCCTCCGGGGATGAGGCTTTTATAATGCTGGCAATGATTCCGGAGACAGCTTTGATCTTATTTGCCTCTCTGCTCATTGTTGGAGTTTTGGCCGGCATTGCTGTCGATAAATTTATCACTTTCAGGAAGCTTAAAATATCTCCCGGCCATTTTGAACTACACCCTGATAATTGTTCCATAAGGGAGAAAACCGTTTTCGGCTCAAGCGTTCTTGACAACTTAAAATCTATCAGCAAGGAGAGAGCATTGATAATGGCCGGGATAGGTCTGTTTATAATTGCAGTAGTAATGGGTCTTCTGGAACACGATCATATGGAAGGAGGGATTGATATGCACAATCAAATGGCAGATCATGACCATCACAACCACCAAATGGCCTTTAACATATTCAACGAAAGATGGATAAATCTCATATTTGCAGGAGTAAGCCTTGTAACACTCTATCTCACTGCAAAGGCAACAAATCATTTTATTGTGGAACATCTTTGGAACCATGTTGTTAAAAAACACCTTAAATCAATATTTTTGTGGACATTCGGTGCTCTCACAATTATTCACTTTGGGATTCAGTTCCTGGATATTGAACACTGGCTCCGCGAAAATATTTTTTTCATGATACTTATTGCGGCTCTTATCGGTCTGATACCGGAATCAGGACCTCATATGGTATTCATAACACTGTTTGCCGGAGGGCTGATACCCTTTAGCGTACTTTTTGTCAGCTCCCTGGTTCAGGATGGTCATACAGCACTGCCTCTTCTTGCAGAAAGCAAAAAGAGCTTTGCAAAGGCAAAGCTCATCAATCTCACTCTGGGTATCGTTACCGGCTTAATTCTGTGGTCTTTTGGGATTTAGTGACGCTTCCCATTATTTGTTACACCGGGAATAGTTATTCTCCGTTCATAGAGGCCAGAAACTCTGCATTGCTCTCGGTTCTCAGTAGTCTGGTTTTCATAAACTCCATAGCCTCTACAGAGTTCATATCGGCAAGATAATTCCTCAATATCCAGATGCGGTTGAGAGTCTCCTTGTCAAATAGCAGATCGTCCCGTCTGGTGCTGCTCAGGGTGACATCCACAGCGGGGAAGATCCTCTTGTTTGAGAGTTTTCTGTCGAGCTGAAGCTCCATGTTGCCGGTACCCTTAAACTCCTCAAAAATTACCTCATCCATTTTTGAACCTGTATCTGTGAGAGCAGTTGCCAGTATTGTGAGAGAACCACCGTTTTCTATATTCCTGGCTGCACCGAAAAACCTTTTTGGTTTGTGAAGAGCATTTGCATCCACACCACCGCTGAGAACCTTTCCGGAAGCAGGCTGCACAGTGTTGAAGGCTCTGGCCAGCCTAGTTATGGAGTCGAGAAGTATTACCACATCATGACCACACTCCACAAGCCTCTTTGCCTTTTCGAGCACAATGTTGGCAACCTTTACATGTCTCTCTGCCGGCTCATCAAAGGTTGAGGCAACAACCTCCGCCTTAACACTCCGGGCCATATCGGTAACCTCTTCCGGTCTCTCATCAATCAGCAAAACGATCATGTATACCTCCGGATGGTTGGCAGCAATTGCATTAGCAATGTCTTTAAGGAGAACAGTTTTACCGGTTTTTGGTTGTGCAACAATCAGCCCCCTTTGTCCTTTGCCAATAGGCGCAAAAAGATCTACAACTCTGGTTGAAAGGTTATTATGGCCATTGGAGGTGATGTTGAATTTTTCATCCGGAAACAATGGTGTGAGGAAATCGAAGGGGACCCTGTCACGGATAAATTCAGGAGATCTTCCATTTATCTGTTTGACCTTTACTAACGGGAAATACTTATCACCCTCCCTTGGCGGTTTAATCTCCCCTACCAGTGTGTCCCCGGTTTTGAGTCCGTAAAGTTTTATCTGGGATTGCGAAAGATATATATCATCCGGAGAATTTAAATAGTTGTAGTCTGAGGAGCGCAGAAATCCGTAACCATCAGGCATGATTTCAAGTACACCTGTTGCATCCACAACACCTTCGAACTCAATTTTTTTTGCAGACTCCTTGGTTTTTGATTCTACAACATCGGTTGTAACAGACTCAGGAACAGAGAGTATAGCTTCATTCTCAACTGATTCCTGAAACAGTACAGGTTCTTTTGTTTCCTTTGGATTATTCCTGTTCTGATTCTGACTGTTATTATTTTGATTCTGTCCCTGTTTTTGTTGCTGTTGATGATTTTTGTTGGGATTCTGATGTTGTTGCTGACCCTGCTGATGCCCCTGTTGTTTATGCAGATTTATCTGCTGCTGGTTTTCTTTGTGCAATCCCTTCTGATCCTGCGGTATTTGTTGTTCCTTACGTTTTTCTTCTGTTTTGGAAGGTTCAGGGGTCTGTATCTGTTTTTCAATCTGATCAGGAGCACCCTCTTTTACCGTTACCGGCTTGGGTGTCTGAGTCTGAGTCTGAGTCTGAGTCTGAGTCTGGGTCTGGGTCTGAGTTTGAGACTTGGGCTTTCTCCCTCTCTTCTTTGGAGTTTTCTGCTGCTGTTCACTGGCAGTATTTTTTGCTTCCGGAGTTGGGGACGTACTCTTTTGTGGATTTTCCGGCTGAGTAGTCTCTTTTGTACTTACAGCCTGCTTTTGTATATCATTTTTGGGTTTTCTCCCTCTCTTGCTCTGCTTCTGTACCAGGGGTTTATGAGAAATCGGTTCATTTGAAAGGCTCCCCAGTCTTGCCTGCTCGTCAATTATCTCGTAAACAAGATCATCATTTTTGAAAGCTTCCGGTTTGTGGATTTTTAGTTTCTGTGCATAAGCAATTAAGTCTTCCTGACTCATATTGCGCAGTTCGTTTATGTCATACATCGGATTGGATTGTGTTCGGATTGTGTAAAATACACTAAAGAAATATAGTTATCCGCAAAAGTATAAAAATATCTTTTTACTTGCAAAAAAAGTGGCCTAAGGACCACTTTTTCTTACATTTTTTTATTTTACAGCAATTACATCCATCTCCACCAGGGCACCTTTTGGCAATGCAACCACTCCAAAAGCAACCCTGGCCGGGTAGGGTTCTTTAAAAAAGTGTGCATAAACTTCGTTCATTATTGCAAAATCCTTCATATCTGATAAGTAGACAGTTGTCTTAAGTACATTGTCAAAGGAGCAGCCTGCCTCTTCCAGAATGTAACCGATATTTCTCAACACCTGTTCTGCCTGCTCTTTAACACCTCCCGGCACAAAAACACCTGTTGATGCATCAACGGGTAACTGTCCGGATACAAAAATAAAACCGTTGGATCCGGTTGCCTGACTATATGGACCTACAGCCGCCGGTGCTTTTTCTGTTGTAATAACACTCTTCTTCATAAAATTTAATTAAATTGATTTTTTTAGAATTTATTTTAATAATTATTGTTTCTGTCCCAGAAGCTGGAACTTTTCTTAAACTGCAGGAGATCAGCCAGAGCAGATGCTTTGGCACTTATCCTGAAGTTCCAGCTCTCCCACATACCTCCCGGTATCCATGAAAAAGATATCAGAAAACAATGCAGGTCATATGTTGCACTCAGCTGAGTTGTTGTCAGTTTGAGTTTTGTAAGATCCACCCCTGTATTCATGTTCACATTCAGATCCCTGCTGAGTCTGATCTGTCCTGATATACCAAGCGTCTGCATATGATTGTGAATGGTTTTTAATTCATCACTTGCATACTGGTAGGATTTACTGTAGGAGTAGTTGTAATTGAAATTTACAGACCAGGGTGCAGAGGGGTCAAGATAGTATAACCACCCGCCCGGAATATATTCACCAGTCACCGGATGAAAGTATACCTTCTTATAATCGACCCTCTCTTTCTTAATAAGCTCTCCCATGCCTCCGCCACCGGC
>JALNXR010000113.1 GCA_023230265.1 Bacteroidales bacterium
AGTTTCCCATCGCGATTGGCAAACTGTACATCAAAGGCTTTAGCAAAATTCTGACCCAGAAAATGTGAAGTACCTGCCTGAAGTGCTTTTCCGTCCTGCATCATAGCCTCTATGCACAATGTGTCAAGAGCTCCTGCAAACCTTTCACTCTCGGATTTTCTACCGACAATAACAGGCATAGCCATGTAATCCCGGGCAAACTCAGCATAGACATTTACCATCTTTTCTGTCTCAGTAATGGCCTCCTGCCGTGTTTCGTGTGCGGTATGACCCTCCTGCCAGAGAAACTCGGTAGTTCTCAGAAAGAGCCGGGTTCTCATCTCCCATCTTACCACGTTTGCCCACTGGTTGATCAGCAGGGGCAGATCCCTGTAGGATTTAATCCAGTTTTTGTATGTATTCCAGATGATCGTTTCCGATGTGGGTCTTATCACCAACTCCTCATCAAGACGGGCATCAGGGTCAACAACAACACCTTTGCCATCGGGACTGTTCATTAGCCTGTGATGAGTCACAACCGCACACTCCTTGGCAAATCCCTCAACATGCTCCGCCTCCCTGCTCAGGAAGGATTTTGGTATAAAAAGAGGAAAATAGGCATTCACATGACCAGTCTTTTTAAACATTGTGTCCAGCTGAGACTGCATCTTCTCCCAGATTGCATATCCGTAGGGTTTGATCACCATACACCCTCTCACAGCAGAATTTTCTGCAAGATCAGCCTTTATAACCAGATTATTATACCATAACGAGTAGTTCTCCTCCCTGTTTGTAACATCTTTTGCCATATAGATAAACCAATATTTTTTATAATTTTGCAAAGTTATAAATTCTTAAGCAATATTAAACCTTTGTAGTATAAGTGAGTCAAAAAGGTGAACAGTAATCTGTATCTATTATGTTTTTTTAGGCCATTGGTACGATTTTTGACTATATTTACAATAGAATTTTAAAACACAGGAGGTGTGCAATGAAAAACATTTTTTTGACATTACTCTTTTTCGGGTTGCTTTTAAGCTCTTGTGGCACTTCAACCTATTACTCGTCTGCATATTATGACGATGCTACCTACTACAAGCCAACCGACAGAGATCTCACAAAAGAGGTTACAAGAGATAATGAGCTTGATGATCTCAGGGAGAGGACTATCTCAATTGTAAATCTCAGAATAAACAACCAGACATCAAACGAGATAGTTCTAAACAGTGATGATGACACTGTTCTGATTGAGCCTTATCAATCCTACGAAGAGCTCATCAGAAAATTCGAAGATCCTGAGTACAATCTGGAAATATCGGTTGTAGAGGATGATGACTATTATCAAAGCTATTACGGAAATCCCTGGTTTTACGGAGATCCCTGGCTTTACGGTTCCTCATATTTACGTTACAACTACTCCTGGTACTCTCCATGGTATCGTCCGTGGCACTATAACTGGTATAATCCGGCGTTTTCACACTACTGGAATCCGTGGCACTATAACTGGGACTCTCCATGGTATTACGGCTGGTACGATCCCTATTACTCACCAATGTACGGATACTGGGGTTACATGCCCTATTACGGATACCATCAAACCCCTTACTACTACAGCCATGAAAGAAGGGATGTCTACTACGGTAAAAGGGAGAATGACAACCAGAGCGGCGGGGGAGGAACCGGTGTGAGATCCGGGGGAAGTTATCTGAGAAGATCAGGAAGATATAGTGCTGTCGAGCAGGTGAGAGGCAGTGACAATTTACAGGTTAACAACATGAATGTCCGGCAGAACTCAGAGAACACTCCCACCACACGCAGCTTATACAGAAGAGATAATCCAAGGGGAGAGGAGAGGATAACCTCTTATCCTGCTCAAAAAAATTACAGACCGGCAATCAGGCAATCCGGATCAGCAGGAACAGAAAAAAAATCATCATCCTGGAGCAGATCTTCATCCGGTAATTCAAGCAGTTACGAAAGAAGAGGAAGCAGTTCCTCGTCAACTACATACACTCCGCCCCCGGTAAGCAGCTCTTCATCTTCATCTTCATCCTCTTCATCATCCCAGGGAAGCACTGAGAGAAGCACCCAGTCCGGTGGAGGTTCAATTTACAGAAGATAGGTTATGAAAAGGATCATTTTAGTTACAGGGGCACTGTTGATACTGAATGTTGCAGATGCCCAGGACAGATTTGACGCACTCAGATACTCTCAGATTTTCTATGAGGGGAGTGCACGAAGCATTGCAATGGGAAATGCCTTTACCTCAGTGGGTGGGGATCTTGGTGCTATTGGTATCAATCCTGCAGGTTCGGGGCTTTACAGGTATTCAGAATTTATGTTTACCCCCTCTCTGGCAACCACAAAAAGAAGCACAGACTACCTGGGGATGACCAGTTATGAAAATATGTCAAAACTCTATTTTTCTGCAGGTTATGTAAATAGCATAAATAATAACCGCAATACTTCAAGAATAAGAGGTGTTAATATTTCTATAGCAATCAACAGGTTAAATAACTTTAACAGCCGTCTGTTTGCTGAGGGCAGGGAAGCTCAGACAAGCTGGCTGGGAGCCATAGCCGCCAACACTGCCGGATTCCCGTCTTCAGAACTTGATATTCAAAGCAGTGATGACACATACCCCTACTTCGAAAGCGGAGCTCCATGGAAATCTGTTCTTGCCTGGAATTCCAATCTTCTGGACCTGCTGCCTGACTCTTCTGAAGATTATATTGCAGCTACAGAAAATATTTCCGGTCTGAGTATTATTCCGGCAGGAGATCTGGACCAGAACTATCTGAGAGAGACAAAAGGAGGAGCATCTGAGTTTATAGTAAATCTCTCTGCCAACATCTCCGATAGATTATTTATTGGCGGGAGCGTAGGGATTCAGTCTATCCAATACTCTGATTATCAAAGATATGGGGAGTCCGCTGTGAACACATCCGATTTCGATTCACAATTCAGGAGTTTTACTCACATATTCAGATTAAACACCACCGGTACCGGAATCAATGCCAAAGCCGGAGTGATCTTTATCCCCTTCGAGGGTCTCAGACTCGGGGCTGCCGTGGCAACTCCCACCTACACTACCCTTACTGACGAGTGGGACGAAAGTATCCGGTCTGTATTTTCTGACGGTTATTCCCAATCCATAACATCTCCCCTCGGTCAATTTAAATATATAGTAGTCTCTCCCGCAAGGTTTAATTTTGGAGCCTCGTTTGTTTTTGGTAAATACGGACTGATAACTGCAGATTACGAATTGGCAGACTACTCTGCAATAAAGATGAAAGTGAGGGACTCGTACCAAAGAACTGCCTTTTCTTACGAGAATGAGAGTATTTCAGAAGAGTTCATACTTGCCGGGAACCTGAGGATAGGCGTGGAATTCAGGCCCAGCCCCTCTTTTGCAATCCGTGCAGGCTACTCAAATTATCAAAGTGCTGAGAGAGATTTCAATGATGCCGTAAACTTTGTAGCAGCAGGTTTAGGATACAGAGGAAGCCGGGGCTTCTTTGCAGATGTGGCTTTCCAGGGTTTGGTAGGATCCTCTGAGAACTTTTCACTCTACGACGATTACAGGACAAATGTCTCATCCCCTGTTGGTGAGCTGACAAAGAGCGGATTTAAAATTCTGACTACTATAGGTTTTAGATTTTAAGCCAAAGCACTGACTGAGGGCCTTCGTTAAAAAGCAGGTCAAGTACGGAGAGATTATTGATAAATCCCGATTTATGGGCAAATACCTGGTGGTACTGCCCATCTTTTTTTACCCCTGTCTCAAATTGTTCAACTCTGTAACATCCCCTTTTGGGGTGAATGGCCTCTCTGAGGTCTATACCTTCAAACTCACGGGAATAACTTTCTGTAAGTATCACACTGCAATCAAATTCCAGTAGTGAGATTAAAAGGCGGATCAGGGAGAGATTCATTGAGAAGAGGTATTGGTGGTCAGCAGAGAGAAGCTCCCTGAGCTGATCGAAATAGTGTTCAAAATAGGGTGAAGATCTGTATGCAGAGATAATAGCTTTTATATGAATGCTTTTCCAGGGTTTTGAATTATCAATTTTCACCTGGGAGATTGTTTTGTTTCCACTCTGCCTCACAACAGGCACAATCAGGGGCAATACCCCTGAGGAGCTGTAGATACAGCATCTGTTCCTGTAAGATTGTTTCTGATAGTTTTCCCGATTCTCAAGCAGAGCATACCCTGAACTGCATAAAAACCGGAAATAGGCCACAGGAGGCAAATATGCAGTTGAGAGGAGTGGTAAGGGAAAGGTATTATTCATTCAAAGAAGTTGCTACCTTTTTGATAATCCCTCTTTTGGAGGACTTAATAAACTCTAGTACCATATCCCGTTGAGAAGTTGCCGGCATCACCGACTCAATTTTCTGACATGCATCAGTCACATTGAGTCCGGAGTTGTAGATAAGGCGGTAAATTTTTTCCAGTTCATCTATCTGATCCCTTGTGAAACCGTTTCTTCTTAGGCCAATAAGGTTGAGGCTGTAAAAGGCTACCGGTGCCCGTCCTATAAGTGTGAAAGGGGGTACATCTTTAAGCACAAGGATATCACCAGCGACCATAGAATAAGCACCTACCCGGCAAAACTGATGCAGTCCGGTTTTACCACCCACATTGGCAAAATCACCGATCTCCACAAATCCTGAGAGAGCAACAAAACTTACAAGAATTACATTGTTACCAATAATGCAATCGTGCGCTATGTGAGTGTATGCCATAATCATACAGTTATCACCGACAACTGTTTTTCCCCTCCCTGCAGCAGTACCCCTGGCGATGGTTACAAATTCAAAAATTTTGTTTCCATCACCAATTTCAACCCAGGTCTCCTCCTTATTGTAGTGAAGATCCTGGGGATCACATCCGATAACAGTGTGAGAGGCAATCTTACAGTTTCTGCCGATTCTTACCCTCTCCTTAATTACTACATTGTCACCAATTTCTGTCCCTTCACCTATCTCCACATTATTTTCTATGGTTGTGTACAATCCCACCTGGACCCCATGGCCCAGTTTTGCACCGGGGTGAATATTGTTCATCTTCATAGGTGTCACATTTATTTGTTTTTAATAACCTGAGCTACCATCTCTCCCTCACAAACAAGCGCCTTACCCACAAACACCTCCCCTCTCATCGCCACTATAGACCTTCTCAGGGGAGAGATCAGTTTCATCCTTATAACCAGAACATCTCCGGGAACAACTTTTTTCTTGAACTTAACTTTGTCAATCTTGGCAAAATAGGTAGAGTAGCGATCCGGCTCGTCCAGTGTGGAGAGAACAAGTATTCCTCCCGCCTGGGCCATTGCTTCTACAATTAAAACACCGGGCATGACAGGTTCATCCGGGAAGTGTCCGATAAAGAAACCTTCGTTGATACCCACACACTTAACTCCGGTAACGGTTTCAGGTGATATTTCTATTATCCTGTCCACCATAAGAAATGGAGGACGGTGGGGTAATAAACGCTTGATTGCGTTGATGTCGTAAATTGGTTCTGAATTTGGATCATAAACGGGAACCTGATCCTCTGAATTTTGCAATAACTCGTTTCTCATAATGCTGGCTACTGTTGTATTAATTTTATGACCTGTTTTATTTGCTGATATCTTTGCCTTTGGATGACGACCTGATAGAAAAAGATCACCCAAAAGATCAATTAGTTTATGTCTGGCACATTCGTCCGGGAATCTTAAACCCTCCGGATTAAGGTATCCCTTGCCAAATTCTGATGATAAAAATCCGGGATACCTGCTCTTTAACAGATTAAGCTCCTCCGGAAATGGTGAGTGATCCATCACGACTATCGCATTTTCGATTGCTCCCCCCTTTATCAATCCCGCCTTTAAGAGGGGTATGATATCCTTTAAATAGACAAATGTTCTGGCCGGAGCAATATCTTTTGTGAAATCCACTTTACTGTTCCAGCAGGCATTTTGTAATCCTATTACCGGTGAATCAAACTCAATAGTCAGATCTACAGACAGATCTCCGGAAACTGAGGGAGAAACTCTGATTCTGGAACCGTTTTCACCTTCTAAGAGTATCTCCTTTGCCGGTATGTAATATTTTTTTTCTGCCAACTGAAGAGCCGTCCCGCACTCTTTAATTCTTTTCGCATACTCCCAGGCACTCCCATCCAGAATAGGTAATTCAGGGCCATAAATCTTAACAAGAAGATTATCTATTTTAAATGCAAAAAGGGTTGCAAG
This sequence comes from Bacteroidales bacterium, assembly GCA_023230265.1. Classification (GTDB taxonomy): domain Bacteria; phylum Bacteroidota; class Bacteroidia; order Bacteroidales; family UBA932; genus Bact-08. Next base: position 6,222 of record JALNXR010000113.1, read on the forward strand.
AAGATGTTCAACGGTAGAGACAGAAATTCCGTTCCTTTCCAGGGTGGTTCCTCTTGTTGTTGTTGTAACATACTCAGCAAGTGCAGGTACAGATGGCTCACCGGGAAGATCTGATCTTATAAAAATCACTCCGTGATTCTCCGGTGCCGGTATAAGCTCCATCTTAACCTCAACTCCGGTATGAAGTCCTACACCAGAAAATGAGAGAATTCCGGCTATGGTTCTCTGTCTTTCCATCACATCACTTCCCTGGAGAATCCTTACTTTTGTGAAGATTTTTAAAAATTACATAGGACTTTATATAATCCTTATAGTCAATTGCAGGTGTTCCGGCCAGCACTCTTCCGCTTTCTCTGATATTGCTGATTACCCCGGACTGTGAGAGGATTGTGGTACCTTCCGGCACGGTTATATGGTCTGCTATCCCCACCTGACCGCCGATAATTGAGTTGGGACCAATTTTTGAGGAGCCGGCAATACCCGC
>JALNXR010000091.1 GCA_023230265.1 Bacteroidales bacterium
GGAAACATCGTCTTCTACGAGGGAATAATGAAGATCACCAACACTCCCGATCTGGTTGCTGTGGTTATGGGACACGAGATCGCCCATGCACTGGCCAAACACGGTAATGAAAGAATGAGCCAGGAGATGGCTGCAGGTATGGCAGGAGAGGTAATAGGTGCCCTGATCAGCGATAAGCCACAGCAGACACAGGCCATCTTTAGTCTTGCATACGGTCTGGGTTCACAGCTGGGTGTTCTGCTTCCCTACTCCAGAAAACACGAGTATGAAGCAGACAGGTTAGGTCTGATCATAATGGCAATGGCCGGTTATGACATAAATGTGGCACCCGGTTTCTGGGAACAAATGAGCCAGGGCGGTGAAAAGATCCCTGAATTTTTCAGCACTCACCCTTCAGATGCGAACCGGATTAAAAAGATAAAGGAGATATTACCAGAGGCAGCAGGATATCTTCCTGCAAAAACGGCAAAACATTAAAATGCCTTTATATTTCTGTCACCATTAATGCATACATTTGCACAATTATTGCTTTAAACCAGAGACAGTATTTAAATTATTGACTTCCTTACAGATTATGTATAGAACACACACTTGCGGAGAGTTACGCATCGACAATGCCGGCCAAAGAGTAGAACTTGCCGGATGGATCCAGAGAATCAGAAAAATGGGAGGAATGAGCTTTGTGGATTTGAGGGACCGTTACGGGATTACCCAGCTGGTCATTGATGATTCAAAAGATCCGGCACTGAATGACATTGTGGGCAGACTTGGAAGGGAGTATGTGGTCAAAGCCACCGGGACGGTTGCGGAAAGAAGCAGTAAAAACAGCAGGATTCCTACAGGTGATATTGAAATCAGAATAGAATCCCTTACAATACTCAATGCCTCCGAAACTCCTCCGTTCACAATAGAGGATGATACTGACGGAGGTGAAGAGCTCAGGGCAAAGTACAGGTATATTGATCTCAGACGAAATCCCCTGAAAAAAGCACTGGAACTGAGGCACAAAATGGCACAGGAGACCAGGAACTACCTGGACAGCATAGGCTTCATAGAGATTGAAACGCCGGTTTTGATCAAATCAACTCCGGAAGGGGCCAGGGACTTTGTGGTACCTTCAAGGATGAATCCGGGAGAGTTCTATGCCCTTCCCCAGAGCCCCCAGCAGCTAAAGCAGTTGCTTATGGTAGCAGGATATGATCGTTATTTCCAGATAGTCAGATGTTTCAGGGATGAGGACCTCAGGGCTGACCGTCAACCGGAGTTTACACAGATAGACTGCGAAATGTCCTTTGTAGAGAGAGAGGATATTCTCACAACCTTTGAGGGGATGATCAAAACTCTCTTCAAAAATATTCTGGGAATTGGTTTTGATCAGGATAAAAAATTCAAATATCACAAAGCGCCCTTATCAGAAGGAGTATTTCCACGCATCTCATATCAGGATGCTATGAAATATTATGGCTCCGACAAACCTGATATCCGCTTTGGGATGGAGATAGCTGATATTAAAGATCTGACTGCAGGACAGAATTTTGCGCCGTTTGATTCAGCTGAATATGTGGGAGGGATATGCGTGAAGGGAGCTGCGGAATATACACGCAAACAGACAGACGAACTTACCGAATGGGTCAAGCGACCGCAGATTGGAGCAAAAGGTCTTGTTTATATAAAAGTTACCTCAGAAGGAATAAAATCTTCTGTAGATAAATTTTACTCTGCAGAACAACTGGAAAAGATAGCTGAGAGAATGGGAGCCGGTAAAGGAGATCTTTTGCTGTTCCTTGCAGGCCCATGGAAACGAACACTTGAAGCACTCGGAACACTCAGGATTGAGATGGGGAACAGACTCGGACTAAGGAAAAGTGACGAGTATGCCCCATTGTGGATCTATGACTTTCCTCTTCTGGAGTGGGATGATGAAACAGGGAGGTTTTATGCCATGCATCACCCCTTTACCTCTCCCAAACCGGAAGATCTGGATAAATTTTTCGGTGCAGATAGAGACAGAATAGCAGAGGTATCTGCAAATGCATACGATTTTGTACTTAACGGCACTGAGATAGGCGGAGGTTCAATCCGTATACACGATCAGAAAATACAGGAGCGAATGTTTGAGGTGCTCGGCTTTTCAAAAGAGGAGGCGGAATATCGCTTTGGTTTTATAATGAATGCCTTCAGTTACGGAGCACCTCCTCATGGAGGCATTGCATTCGGATTTGACCGTTTTTGTGCACTATTTGGCGGACAGGAGTCTATCAGGGATTTCATCGCATTTCCAAAGAATAACTCGGGAAGGGATATGATGATGGATGCCCCTTCAAAAATTGACGAGGGGCAGATGAAAGAGCTGTTTCTCAGGAGTACGATATAATCCATCTGCACAGGAACAGGTGTTTGTAGAGAAAAGATTTAAATTTATATTGCGCTGATAATGGGTCTGTTGTTTGTATATCTGTCGATTGCTCTTACAATTTCTTTTCTCTGCTCAGTTGCTGAGGCAGTACTTCTTTCCACACCTCTCTCATTCATCAATATGAAGGAGGCAGAAGGGGTAAAATCGGCCTCAATTCTCAGAAAGCAGAAACAGGACATAGACAAACCCATTGCGGCGATACTCTCTTTAAACACGGTAGCTCACACTGTAGGGGCCTCAGGTGTGGGTGCAGAGGCTATTAAGCTTCTTGGTGATGCTTATTTTGGTATTGTATCAGCAATTCTCACTCTGCTTATACTTGTTTTGTCCGAGATATTGCCTAAAACTGTCGGTGCCCACTATTGGAAATCAATTGCAATACCAATGGGAAGGGTTATTCAGTGGATGATTTACATTGCATACCCCCTGGTGATTATATCGGAATACCTTACTAAAATTATTTCAAAAAAAGCAAAGGGGACAGCTACAGTGAGCAGGGAAGAGGTTGCTGCGATGGTGGATATTGGAGCCAATGAGGGAACTTTTGAGGAGACCGAGCAGAAGATTATCAGAAACCTTATAAGGCTGAGAAATGTGAGAGCCAGGGATGTAATGACTCCACGAGTGGTGGTTGCAACTGCTGATGAGGAGATGACTATAGGTGAATTTTTTAAAAATAAGGTCTATCTCCATTACTCAAGGATTCCTCTGTTTTCGGGAATTGGGGGGAGTTTAGCCGGCTCTGCCGCTTCTGCAAGTTATTCACAGAGAAAAGAACAGATAACAGGATTTGTATACAGACAGGAGGTGTTGGAAAATCTCGCAAAAGACAACTTCTCCCAAAAACTCAGGGAGATTAAAAGACCTATAATGGTTGCTCCTGATATTCAGCCACTCACCCTTTTATGGGAATCCCTTGTATCACGCAAAGAGCATATTGCTATGATAGTGGATGAATACGGAGGATTCGAGGGTATTGTTACAATTGAGGACATTGTAGAGACCATAATGGGGATTGAGATCATGGACGACAGAGATGTAGTTGCAGACCTGCAGCAATTTGCCAGGGAAAGAAAAAGTTCAGGCAGCAACACTTCTGTATAAACCTGAACTTATTCTGTGATAGTATCTGAAAGCCTGTACAAGGCCGTCAAATACCGGCGTCTATTATAAAAAACAGCAATTGAGCTTATAAAAAAACATCGATTGAGCTGAGTTAACGGTAGATTTCAATAATTTTACCGGCAAGCGCCCTGAACGCCTCTCTGCCCTCTCCCTCTTTCATTGCTGCCGGGGTTCCGTTATCCCCGTTCTCGCGGATACTCAAAACTATAGGGATCTGTGCAAGCAGAGGTATTCCGAATTTTTCCGAAAGTTTTTGACCTCCTCCTTTTCCAAAAATATAGTATTTGTTTTCAGGCAATTCTGCCGGAGTGAACCAGGACATATTCTCTACCACACCAATCACAGGCTTGGATATATCTTTGTTTTTGAACATATTCATCCCCTTTTCTACATCAGCAAGAGCCACCTCCTGGGGGGTGGTAACAACTATTGCTCCGGAGATCGGAATATCCTGAACCACCGAGATATGAATATCTCCCGTTCCCGGAGGCAGATCAATCAGCAAAAAGTCCAGTTCACCCCATTTAACCTGGAGGACCATCTGCTTAAGAGCGTTGCTGGCCATCGGGCCTCTCCAGATAAGCGGCTGGCCGGGCTGGACAAAGTAACCGATCGACATCCATTTAATCCCGAATTTTTCTACCGGCACAATTATCTCCTGACCGGAAGTGTTATCCACCATGGGCATCTCTCCCTCGGTAGCTGTCATTTTTGGAACAGAGGGACCGTAAACATCTGCATCGGCCAGTCCAACCCTGAATCCCTCCCTTGCAAGTGCAACTGCGAGATTGACAGCTACGGTCGATTTGCCTACACCTCCCTTGGTAGATGAAACTGCAATAATGTGACCTACATCTGCTATCTGCTCCTGACCCAGCTCAAGATTGAGCCGTTTGGTGATCTTTCTCTCCCTCACCAGTTCCATAATCCTGATAACCGGGTTTTCACCGGGGAAAGCATCCAGAATTGCCTTTTCACAACTTTTTTTAACAGAAGACGACAAAGGATCCGGTGAAGGAAATACAAGTTTGAACTTTATAACTCCCCCTTCTGTCTTGATATCCTCAATCATATTGAGAGATATAACATCTTGTTCCTTAACCGGATGTATAACACCCCTCAAAGCCTCTTCCACTCTTTTAATATCCATAGCTATTATCTCCGGTTACTTAATAATTGTCATTTCATCCAGCAGATAGCCGGCACCTCCGAATTTGTCCATAATAAAGAGAACGTAACGGATATCCACATTAATACACCTTTGCAGATTCGGCTCAAATATAACATCTCCGCTCATAGCCTCCCAGTTGCCGTCAAATGCAATACCTATCAATTCGCCGGAAGCGTTCATAACAGGGCTTCCCGAATTACCGCCGGTAATATCGTTGTTTGATATAAAAGCAACCGGAAGTTCACCGTTTTTCATGGCATACTGCCCGTAATCCTTTTTATTGTAAAGATCTTTAAGCTTTGCAGGGACCACGAACTCCCAGTTTGAGGGATCCTCTTTTTCCATCACTCCATTGAGAGTTGTAACGTGTTCATAGATCACTCCATCCTTGGGAGAGTAGTTAAGAACCTGTCCATAAGTCATTCTCATAGTTGAGTTGGCATCAGGATAGATGGCCTGATCCTTTTTCATCTCCAACAGACCGGCAATGTATGTCTTGTTACCTTTTTCATAAAGTCTGGAAGAGGAGTTAAGATCGTTCCGAAGCGGAGGTATCATGGCAAATATGCTTCTTCCCATTATCAGGGCAGGATCTTCTGACAGACTGATCTCGCGGTTGTTAAGTGCGGCAGAAATCTTCTCTTTTGATGTAAAGGCGGTTTTGTCGAACAGATAATCGACATAATTATCAACTGATCCGCCAAACCGGGTGTCAATTGTGGTGTAAAATGAAGGCAGATCATCTTTGGACACCCTCTCCCTAAAGAGTTTTATCATAGCCTTGGCTACCTTTCTGTCTGTTGATTCAGAGTAATTTACAAAGAAGTTGTCAATTCTTCCCTCCAGCTCCTTAGCCATATTCATTGCAGTTTCAATATTCCCCTTTTCAAGATTTGAGGCTATGCCGATATAGTAATTGGCCACAGATGCCACCTCTATGTTCCCGAGGGTCTCGGTAAGATATCTGTAAAGGCATATATTCTCCTCTCTCTCTTCGATCGCTTTTTTGAGATCTCCGAGAGCATTTATGAAGCGCTCCTCTCTTGATTTATTCCCGTTAATCCATCCGGCAAACTCCTCCTCTTCCTGAGCTCTCCGCTCTGCAACTTTTAGCTTTTTAAAGGTTTCATTCATACCCATTGCCTTCTTCCAGAAGTTGGACGATCCTGCATATTTACTGGAGTACTGTAATCTTACCTTAGGATCTGCGAGCATCTCCTTCATAAGCACCTCCTGTCTGAGTCCTCTGGCCTCTATCATTATTGAGTTGGTTCTGACAGTCTGATCAACCTCCCGGGATGTCATAAACCGGCTGGTCCTTCCGGGATAGCCGATAATCATTGAGAAATCACCGGGTTCAATGCCCCTGAGAGATATTGTAAGATGTTTCTTTGCTTTATAGGGTTGGTTATCGGGAGAGTAGGGTGCGGGATTATTGTCTTTACCAGCATATACCCTGAACATGGAGAAATCCCCGGTATGGCGTGGCCACATCCAGTTGTCGGTATCAGCTCCGAATTTGCCGATTGATGAAGGGGGAGCACCTACAAAACGGATATCGGTGTAGGTTTTTGTAATCATCATTAAATATGTGTTTCCGCCAAAAAATGAAGCAACTCTTCCTTTAAGGAATTTATTGCCGGCAATCGCCTTGGCGATTAGCTCTTCTGAAATAGCAGCAAGTGCTTTTGCGCTCTCTTCCGGTGTGGTTGCTTTTGCAACAGCATTTTCCACATCTTTGGTCACATCAACTATATTCTCAAGGAATGTAACTGTAAGGCCCGGAGAAGGAAGCTCCTGCTCGCGGTTCATAGCCCAATAGCCATCCTGAAGATAATCGTGCTCAACGGTGCTGAGTTTTTGGATTGAACCATAACCGCAGTGGTGGTTTGTTAATAAAAGACCCTCTTTGGAGATGATTTCTCCTGTGCATCCACCTCCAAAGCTTATTACAGCATCTTTAAGGCTTGAGTTGTTTATGTCGTATATGTCTTTAGCGGTGAGTTTAAAGCCAAGTTCCGACATTTTCTTGCTATTTAACTTCTCTATCAGAGGGAGAAGCCACATGCCTTCATCTCCTCTGAGCGGGCTAAAAGAGAGGAGTAAAGCGCCCAAAATTAATAGACTGATTTTTTTCATTTAGTTGTTATAAAATAATTAGTTAGTATGATTGATGACAAAGATATATTTTTATTTGTACATTTATTCATTCAAAAGGGTTAAAAACCATGGCTCTTCCTCTTAAAATAGTTATCATTACAGATAAGTTCAAAGGAAGTCTCAAATCTTCGGAGGCTGCCGAAATCATTAGTGAAGGCTTGCGTGAAGGGTTCGGGCGGGAGCTTGAAATAAAAGTAATACCTATTGCCGACGGAGGTGACGGTTTTCTGGATACAATTGCGGGGGCCATTGTTTGTGATGAAATAAAAACAACAGTTTTTGACCCGCTGGGAAGGAAAATAAACAGCAGTCTGCTCATGTCCGAAGGGAGGGCTATTATCGAAATGGCAAAGGCTTCCGGTTTGCAGTTACTTAGTCCAAAAGAATATAATCCACTCAAAACCACATCTTATGGTTTGGGAGAGCTAATTGAAATAGCTCTTAAAGAAGAGGCGAAAGAGATTTTAATAGGTATAGGAGGAAGTGCCACAAACGATTGCGGAACCGGAATGCTTCAGGCTTTGGGATACAGGTTTCTTGACAACAAAGGAAAAAAAATAGGTTCCGGCCCGGGAGAGTTAATGAACGGAGCATTACTCAGCTCCATTTGTACAATTGACGATTCCCAGATGAATCCGGCTCTACATAAAAAGAAGATTACCGTCGCATGTGATGTTACCAATCCTCTCATTGGACCGGAAGGAGCAACATATGTATACGGGCCGCAAAAAGGAGCAACAAAACAGCAACTGGAGGAGTTGGAAGAGGGGGCGAAAAGTTTTTCAGCCGTAACAGAGAAACATCTTGGTTTTAGCAGCAGTTTTTTGTGTGACTCGCAAAATTATATAGGATTTGATTTGTCCGATTTCCCGGGAGCTGGTGCTGCCGGAGGAGTGGGGTTTGCACTCAAAAGCTTTCTTAATGCAGACCTTTTACAGGGC
>JALNXR010000092.1 GCA_023230265.1 Bacteroidales bacterium
TGTTAATCTTGCTGTTAAAGTGGTGGGAAACTTTAGCAGGCAAATATGCTTATGTCGTAATATGCAGGATTAAAAGAACCTACACAGATATGAACAGGACGAAAAGTTACGCAATTCCTCCAAATTCACCTCAGGAAGCACTTTACGAAACATATCACAGCTATTTAAACAACTCCCGGATGGCTATTACTGTTAAGTTTGGCAGAGGTCTTTTAATAGACATACACGGGCATGCACACGATATACAACAGGTAGAACTGGGTTATAATGTTACAGGAACAGCCTTGAATATGAGTGATGAGGATATAATTAACCAAAATATTGCCAGAAGCAGCTCAATATACTCATTATCAAAAAATAACAAACAGAATAAAGGCTTTATAGAGATACTGCGTGGAGATAACTCCTTTGGAACAATATTGTTTGCCAACGAGGTCCCCTGCATTCCCCACAAGAGTAACCCGGCTCCCGGGCAATCCCCTTATTTTTCGGGAGGTTATATTACTGAAACATATGGTTCAGGGCTTTCTTCCGGAGGTAGTGTTGATGCCATTCAGATGGAATTCAATTCTTCTGCAAGAAGTTCTGAGAACAGAAAGAAATATGCAGAAAATGTAGTAAAAACTATTATCCGCTTCCTTGAGACAAACTATAATATTATAGATAAAGACAGCTAATCAGAAGCAACTTATAACTTCCCCTTTTTATCCCAGTTGATGACTAATGAATATGGAACTCCGTTCAAAACGGAAAGGTTTCCGGTGTATACCTCACCCCACTCTGACTCTTTTACATCAACAGTTGTTGCACATTCAACTGCAATATACCATTTGCCCTCAGGCAGAGATGCAAGATTAATTTGTTTATTCCCCCCCAGGGAGATATTCATATAATCAGCTGATTGCTTAAAAGCGGGACCCTCTTTACAGATATAAAGATTAAGGTTATAAATAGAAGGACTTTTTAGTTCCACCTTAATGTTGATTGCATTTTCCGGGATATTTACAGTAAAATGATGGTACTGCAGATCTCCGATTTTTGTAAAATCAGGCTCACTGTCATGTGTGGATTTATTCATATGCCTTATCTCTCCGTTTCTTATCTCTCCTTTTATTACCGGATCTCCGTTCCCTTCCAAAGCATATTTTATCAATGCTGACATAAGATCAAGCCTCTCTCCCCCGGTATAGCTTTCGGGATGTGACCCGGTCAAAATCACTCTTCCGGTTGAGTAATTCTCCTTCCATGCCCAACCGCTTATTTTTCTATGTATTGATAGGCTATCTTTTGTAAAAGGCTCGTAGTCATATCTTGTCAATATTTCTGTGCCTGCCGGCAATTGTGCGGGTTCATAGGCAAAACCTCCTCCGTTATGGTAAACACTGTCTATGTGCATGTCTTCTCCAAAATCGCAGTATTTTAAAATTGGGGATCCGGGCTCAATAAAATGGCCTGTAGGTGTTTTTGACAACCTGGTAGAGTGGGCTATTCCTGGCCAGATGCCAAGGTAAGCAGGTTTTGGAATAATGGAATCTGTTGTTGTACCGCAGGATGCCAGGAACATACCAGCGCAGGTACCAAGATAACTACCCCCTTTTTTCACAAAGGTATATATGTTAGATCTTCCTTTTTCTGTAAGAGATATTCCGTGACGGGTAGCCTTTCCTCCATTAACATAAATCATTCTGAACCGGGGCTGGCCGTCGGGATATAACAGAATCCCGTTAAGGTCAATTTCGGAACCACAAAAAATTAGTTGCTGCATTATGGTGTCCTGAAGTGTCAGGGGTGAATCATCGGTGTCTTTTCCGGAGACAAAATGTTCTATGGAAAGATCAAGTCTTCTGGCTGCCGGAAGATCTTCCCGTGAAGTGAGCTTAATACCCCCATCCATAAAAATGTCCTTGTAATAACCTTGTGAGAACAGACAGGTGGTTGATAGTGTGAGAAATAAACACACAATATTCCTCTTTGTCATTGTAATATTTTATTAAATGTATAAATATATAAATATACAAAAAAAATATTACCTTTGGGAGTGGAAAACAACATATTTAAATTTTTTAAAAAAGAAATTTAAGATTCTTTCAAAAGGCATTTTCAGCATTTAAAAACAGAGCGGAGTCAACAGGGGTAAATAATGAAGAGGATACTCCTGTAAGATCAATCGGAAATGTTTAATGATAATGCCTTAATTCATCAATTATATATATTTTATTAATTATTTGAGCCTAAACGTGAGACACCGGTTTTTGCGGTGTTTGTACTCTGTCTGAAATATGTTTTTTGTGCTAGCAGAAACATAGTTTTCATCTCTGATGTTTTTGATGTCAGTCAGAATTTATTCCCATTTTAACTATTTAAAACTTTCATTAATGTTCAAGAAAACATTTATTTTTTTTACGGTTCTGTTGATATTTACAACAGCTACTGCACAGGTTAGAGTTACGGGAACGGTAACATCTTCTGATAACGGGGAACCCGTACCGTATGCCACTATTTTGATTAAGGGGATGGTTAAAGGAATATATACCGATGCAAACGGTAATTATATTTTTGATAACATCCCAAAAAATTCAATTTTGATTTTTTCTGCAATAGGTCACAAATCAGTTGAAATAGCAATAGGTGACAGATTGATTATTGATGTCATTCTTCCCGTAATGGTAGAACACCTTGATGAAGTGATGGTAATTGCTTATGGTACAGCAAAAAAGAGCACCTTTACCGGCTCTGCATCAGTTGTAGGTGAGGAGCAGTTTAGCCTGAGACCTGTAACTGAAATATCACAGGCTCTTACAGCTACCACTCCCGGATTGCAGGTAGGCACTTCCAACGGACATCCCGGTTCTGAACCAACAATTCGTATAAGGGGTATTGGCTCCTACAATGCCAGCAATGCGCCTTTGATTATTCTGGACGGGATGCCCTATGATAATGCATTTACCAGCATTAATCCCACAGATATAGAGACTGTTACGGTTTTAAAGGATGCATCATCCGCCTCATTGTACGGAGCGCGTGGTGCAAATGGAGTTATTCTTGTCAACACAAAAAAGGGCAAACTTGGGAAACCAAAAGTATCATTAAAATACAACCTTGGACTTACATCCCGTCAGTCACAAGATTATGAGCTTTTGAATGATAAGGATTACATGGAGCTTTTTTGGGAGACACAGAGAAACACCTATCTGCTTAACGGATACAGTATGACAGATGCCAATACTCTTGCAGGACCGGCATTGATGGCAGGACTGGGGTACAATCCATATCTTATAGAGGCAGACGAGCTGTTTGATTCAAACGGAAAACTCAATCCAAATGCAATAAACCACTGGGCAGAAGATACTGATTGGTACGGATCTATCACTCAACTTGGGAAGCGGCATGATGCAAGTATCTCAATAAGCGGGGCTAATGAGAAAACTGACTATTACACATCTCTGGGATATATGAAAGAGCAGGGATATATCATTGGATCGGAATTCAGCAGAATATCTGCCAAAGCAAATGTCAATTCAAAGATAAGAGAGTGGATTAAAGTTGGTGCGAACATAAATACTTCATATTCCAATGCAGAGGGAGAGCAATCAGAGACAAGCGGCTCCAATTCAAATCCTTTCCGTTTTGTAAGATATATCGGAAATATTTTTCCGATACACATTCACAATCCAGCCACGGGAGAGTATGTTATGGATTCGGAAGGCAACAAATTGTTTGATTTCGGATATGGTTGGTCGTCTGAGGATGGTACTATTGTTGTTCAGGGGCGTGATGCTTTTGCCGGAAATAATCATGCCTGTGAAGTGCACAATATCTACGACGGATATCTTCGCCAGACCATAAACCTAAAAGGTTATACAGAGATTAGTCTTTATAAAGGGCTGAAAATAACAGTTAACGGAGGCCTTGGTTCAAATATGTACCGCAGCTGGGACGGGGACTATGTATATGAACAGAAGGGGAATGCCGGAAGTTCCAGCAGAAATATGTCAAACACAACAACCTGGACATTTCAGCAACTGGCAAACTACAATAACAGCTTTGGAAAGCATAATCTGGACATACTGGCAGGTCATGAGAGTTATCAATACTCCTATCATTATATGACCACCTCTATGAAAACCCAGACAATAACAGGTGACAATTTCGAATATGCCAACTTTACAGAAATAAATTCAAATCCCAACTCCTACACCCATAATTACAGGGTTGAAGGATTCTTCTCCAGACTTAATTATGATTATAATGAAAAGTACTTTGTTTCAGGATCATACAGGAGGGATGGATCTTCCCGTTTTTCTGAGATGGTAAGATGGGGTGATTTCTGGTCTGTGGGTGCTGCCTGGACAATAGACAAGGAGGAGTTTATGAAAAAGGCGAAGTTTATAGATATGCTCAAGCTGAGAGTCTCCTATGGTGTGGTGGGAAATGATGACCTCGATAGCTACTACCCCTGGAGAGCTACATATTCTGTAAATAATAACGGAGAACCCGGATATGTACAATCTTCTCTGGGTAACCGGGATCTCACCTGGGAGACATCAAAAAACTTTGATGCAGCCCTGGAATTTAATCTGTTTGACAGAAGACTAAATGGATCGGTTGAGTATTTTCACCGTGTTTCCAGTGATCTTCTGTTTAGTGTTCCGCAGCCGATTTCATCAGGGGTCAGTTCCATTGACATTAACGCCGGCTCTATGTTTAACAAGGGAGTTGAGCTTGTTCTGGACGGAAAAATCATCGACAAGAATAATTTCAGGCTTAACATTTTTGGGAATGCAACCTATCTGAAAAACAGAATTACTGAGTTGCCCCTGGAGCCCTATACAACATCAATTTATAAAATTGAGGAGGGACACTCCAGGTATGACTTCTGGCTTCGTCAGTGGTTTGGGGTGAATCCGGATACAGGTTACAATCTTTTTAAGGCAGATCTTGAGCAATACGAATTTGAAGAGAGTGAGCTGATTGATGTTAATGGAGTGCAATGCACAGAGGATATTAATAAAAGCTGCTATGAATTTTCCGGAACGGCTATGCCGGCATTAACGGGAGGCTTTGGGGCTAACCTGGGATGGAAAAACTTCAATCTTAAATTCAATTTCTATTATCAGTTAGGAGCTAAGTTTTTTGCATCTGTTTACAGAAATCTCATGACCGGTTCCACAATATATTGGGCACAACATAAAGATCTGTTGAACAGATGGAGAGAGCCGGGAGACATAACAGATGTTCCCAAGGTAACGGCAGGGACTGATATGACCAATATTGAGGCAGGAAATTCTACAAGATGGTTGTTTTCTGCAAACATGATCGAACTTGTTAATGTAAACCTTTCATATGATCTCCCCTCCAGATTCCTGCAGTCAAAAAACATATCAGGAGCAACTGTTTATGTCTCCGCAGACAATGCTCTGATGTTTGCTGCCAAGAGAGGGATGTATCCGAGAAGAAATTTTCACGCTGGGTTTATAGCAAATCCTGATGTTTACGCGCCTTCAAGAATAGTTTCGTTTGGCTTAACACTAACTTTTTAATATGAAAGAGATGAAAAAGATAATATCGGCATTAATTCTGACTGGTCTAATGTTTCTGAATTCTTGCTCAAAGGATTTTCTTGATACGAAATCAACAAGTGCAGTTGACCAGACTACAATATTCGAGAATACGAACAACGCAATGATGGCAATAAACGGTATACACCGGGTAATGTATGAAAAGGGAAATTATGCCCCAAAGATGGGGTATATGTATTATATGCTATATATGGATTTTCTTGGGGAAGATCTGGTTTACACAAAATCAAACACGCAGTTTAAGACAGAGACTGCATGGACCAGGCACAGAGAACCCGCCAATCAATATCCGCGGCATATATATGAATTTATTTACAGAGTAATTTCCAATTCAAATATGGTGATTGAAAACATTGATGATGCAGAAGGACCTCAGGAGGAGAGAGATTATATCAAAGGTCAGGCATTATTCTATCGTGGTTTTGCCCACTTCCTTGCGGTTCAGCTGTATGGACAACGCTATGACAGAGCCGGCAACAATACTCAGGATGGAATTGTGCTGCGGACATCCTCCGCTACCGATCCCCAACCACGTTCCTCTGTTGAGGATGTTTACACCTCGGTCAACGAGGATCTGGATGATGCTATAGAGTTATTGTCAGGAGTTACAATTGAAAGAACGACCAAGATGCACATAAATGTACATGTTGCGAGAGCTATCAAGGCCCGCGTTCTTCTTACACAGGGAAAATGGATTGAAGCAGCTCAGATGGCAAAACTGGTTGTTGACCATTCCGGAGCAGAGATGGATAATTCCTGCTATGAGTTCAAACAGGGAAGATGCTGTGATGCAAGCAACAAAGAGTGGATATGGGCCAAAATTGCCCAGCCTGATATTGAAACTGCAACACTCTTCAATTTTTACAGTTACATCTCCAATACTAACATATCATATAACAAAAACACTCCCAGGGCAATTTATAATCTTCTGTATGAGAAGATCTCAGATACAGATATCAGAAAACAACTCTGGGTGGCAGATGTGACTAAATGTCCAAACCTGGTTTACCCTCCGGGTGGCAACAGATACAAATGGATGAGCCAAAAGTTTATTGTTGATTATCCTGATAACACATCAGCTTCTTACAGCGGGGCAATTATTACGGCAGATCTGGCATTTGTGCGTCTCCCGGAGATGTATCTTGTTATGGCTGAGGGGTATGCAAGGGGAGGACAGGAGAATGATGCCCGAAATGCATTGTATGTAGTAGCACATGACAGAGATCCTCAGTATACTATGAGTACTAACTCCGGAACCGCACTGATTGATGAGATTATGTTCCAGAGGAGAGTGGAATTATGGGGAGAGGGATTTAGATGGCTCGATCTTAAACGGTTAAATTTGCCTCTGGATCGCGGGCCTGCACCACGCCCGGGTTACAATCAGGGAGGAGCGGTAAACAACTGGAAATCAAATAAAAACCCAACAAATTTGGACCCGTTGGCTTCTAATTTTAATATGTATGAAGAACAGCCCGTAGGAGAACTGAGCAGGTATATGGAGGCCGGAATTAAAGAGTGGCAGTGGGTAATTCCACAGCTTGAACTCGATTACAATCCTCTTTGCAATCAGAATCCGTTATAGGGGGGCAACGACAAAGATTTTGTCATTGGTCTATATGCCAGAGCGTTACAAAGTACAAACTTTTTAATCTGAAAAGTTTGTACTTTGTAATTGCCTGTTTCACAGGTCAATGACAAAATCTTCGTCTGTATTGTCAAAAGTTTCCCACTTTAAGCTGAACTAAGTAATAATCTGATTATGTGTGTTATATATTTGCACATACTATGTCTTACTACTTTATTTATACTAAGACATTACTTAAGGTTCTTACAGCCTTTCTTTGAGCTTTAAAGTAAAACAGTATGGAGTCAACCTGTTTTAGGACGGGACATAGGTGTTAGCAAATTTTATAAGTCGCTGATTATATGCGTTGTGAGGATTTTTCAAAAAACTATACTTTTTGAAAAATCATCTATACGGCACAACAACAACAGGTTATAAAATTTGCTAACACCTGGCACTTTTAAAGTTTCCCACGTGCTTAACTCTTATAATATCAGCTGATAACAGCTTCTTTATTGATGTTATTTGTCTCGGAAATCATTTCTGATTTGATAATTGAGAACAATATTTTTAATT
>JALNXR010000129.1 GCA_023230265.1 Bacteroidales bacterium
CCGGAAGCATCTTAATTACCAAACCGGCAGCTTCGCTATTTTTCAGATCAACTGCCAGAAGAAGGCCCGACGCTCTTATCTCCTTCACCATGCTGTGTGCGCTCAAAGAATCGGAGAATCTCCGGGATCTCTCCTCAACCCTGGCGATCCAATCTTCACGCAGAAGTATCCTGAGAGCGGCAAGTGCAGCTGCACAGGAAACCGGATGTCCGCCGAATGTTGTTATGTGCCCCAAAGAGGGATTGCTTTTAAAACAATCCATTATCTCAGAAGACGTTACCAGTGCTCCAAGTGGCATTCCGCCTCCCAACGCTTTAGCGAAGATAACTATATCCGGAATAACTTTGTACTTTTCAAGTGCAAAAAGTTTTCCACACCGTCCAAAGCCAGTCTGGATCTCATCAAAGATGAGCAGAGTACCGCACTCATTGCATCTCTGCCGCAGCTTCTCAAGATATCCGGCTGAGGGAAGGATGACACCGGCTTCACCCTGGACAGGTTCAATTATAACGCATGCTGTCCTGCCCGTAATCATGGAGAGATCCTCCTCAGAGTTAAACCTGATATGAGATATCCCGGGAAGCAAAGGCCGGAAGGCTCTCTTGTACTCCTGATCGCTCATAAGGCTGATTGCACCGTGAGTGCTGCCATGGTAGCAGTTGCGGCAGGAGATGATCTCCCTTCTTCCGGTATACCTTTTTGCCAGCTTTAAGGCAGCCTCTGCGGCTTCGCTGCCTGAATTCACATAATATACAACCTGCAGGGAAGGTGGGAGAAGAGATGTTAAAAGTTGTGCATGCTCTATCTGAGGGTTTTGTATAACCTCCCCGTACACCATCAGATGCATATGACTCTCTGCCTGTTTTACGACAGCATCGGTAACCTCCGGATTGGAGTGGCCCACATTGGAGACAGAGACTCCTGATACAAGGTCCAGATAACTTTTTCCATTGGGTCCATACAGAAAAACCCCCTTGGCTTTAAGAATTTCAATTCCTAAAGGGGTGGGGGAAGTTTGTCCTAAATGCCTGAAAAATAATTCCCTTGAAGTATAGGACCAGGAATCCATGGCCTATTTTTCAAACTCGGCACTAACCAGTATCCGGCCGCAATACTCGCAGACGATAATTTTTTTATTTGACGAAATGTCAAGTTGTCTCTGAGGTGGTATCTTGTTGAAGCATCCGGCGCAGGCATCTCTTCTGACAGTCACCACAGCCAATCCGTTTCTGGCATTTTGCCTTACTTTTTTGTAAGCTGCCAGCATTCTTGCATCTATCTGTGATGATATCTCCTCTGATTTTTTCAACAGATCCTCCTCTTCGATAGCTGTTTCGGAAACTATTGATTCGAGCTCTTTCTTCTTGATCTCCAGATCAATAGCCCTCTCTTTGACATCCTCGGATGCCTTTATGATCGCCTCTTTCTTCTCTGCAAGCATAAGCCCCTTCTCTCTTATTAGCTTGTCAGAATGCTGAACCTCCAGCTCCTGGTATTCAATCTCTTTTGAGAGAGAGTCATACTCCCTGTTGTTCTTGACATTGTTCTGCTGGCTGGTATATTTCTCTATCAGCAATTTTGCATTCTCCAGGTCTATCTTCTTCTGAGCAATGGACTTCTCTATATCCTTCTGCTCAGTCTGAAGGTTTTCCAGCCTGGTTTTGAGTCCCTGAATATCATCCTCCAGATCCTGCACTTCAAGGGGAAGTTCCCCCCTGAGAAGATGTATCTGGTCTATCTTGGAATCTGTAAGCTGGAGTTGGTAAAGAAGGTGAAGTTTTGTCTCCATGCTCAGGTCGCTCTCGCTACCCGATTTCTGAAGTGATATAAATGTACCTCCGTCGAGAGGAGGTTCAATAGTGCTTTTTGTCTTAGCTGTTGCCATAATCTGTATCAGTAGTATTGTATGGGATTAATATTATTCTTTGCTATTGAAACTGTAAAGTTAGGAAATTTTTTGTTAAGGATGGATTTCATCAAATCGAGCACACCGTTTTCACTCTCAAAATGTCCAATATCCATTATTGCAGTCTTTCCCTCTCTAAAGAAGTGGTGATAGGATATATCAGAGGTTATAAACAGATCAGCACCAGCCTGTTCGGCATTGTTTATAAGTGAAGAACCGCTTCCCCCGCAGAGAGCAACCCGGCTTACCCTTTCACCATGGTTCCGGGAGCATTTCACAACCTTTATTCCAAATCTCTCTTTGACGTGCTTTATGAATCCGGCAAATTCCACAGGAGCGGGAAGATTGCCAATTACTCCCAGCCCAAAAGATGTCTCCCTGTCTGAGGAGAGGAGCTCCACGGATGTGAGATTTAGTTTTTCAGCCATCATTCCGCTAACTCCCTGAGTTACCCTATCCATGTTGGTATGTGCAGAATAGATCACCAGATCATTTTTAACAGCTTTCAGTATCATCCTCCCAACTGCCTCACCGGGAGATATCAGCTTTAGAGGGCTAAAAATCAGGGGATGATGGGTAACAATCATATTTGCTCCGGAAGATATTGTCTCATCTATTACATCCTGAGTGCAATCAAGTGAGAGTACCACCCCCCGGACACTCATCTGAGGATCTCCCACAGAGAGACCTGTGTTGTCCCACTCCTCCTTTGCGTAAAGCGGGGCAAACTCCTCCAATGCTGTAATAATTTCTGATGCCTTTAAAACCGGTGAATTCTTCATCTTAAGAGATTCTTTCATGATCAAAGAGAATCAGATATCTCCAACAGCTTGGATTTAATATTGTTAAGAGTGGAAATAACATCTACTCTCCTGTCCTCCCCTGTTTTGTTATCCTTCATCCTTTTGGCAGCACCCTCCAGTGTCATTCCTCTCTCTTTGACAAGATAGTGGATTATCCTGAAGTTGGAGAGATCCTCTGCAGTGAAGAGCCTGTTTCCCTTCTTGTTCCTGGCGGGTTTGATATACTCCGGAAATTTCTGTGCCCAGAAACGGACCAGGGAGGTGCTCTCCCCCAGAATTTCTGCAACCTCTCCGATAGGATAGTACAGTTTCTCTATTTTAAACTCTTTGTATGGCATAATGATCAATATTTACTGTTAATACTATTAATCCAAAGACTGCCCGTTACTCTCTGCGTTAATTTTCATCTCCCTGAAACTCCCGGGTGTTAGTTCCGCAAAAAAGTAACTTACAGGGTCGAGCACCTCCCCGTTGAGAGTCACCTCGTAGTGAAGATGCGGGGCGAATGACAATCCGCTGTTGCCCACTCTTCCTATCACCGCTCCCTGTTTTACGGGCTGAGACTCCCTTACCAGAATATCTCCAAGGTGTGCATAATATGTTTTGTAACCATAAGCGTGTCTTATAGTGATCTGATTACCCCTTCCCCTGTCCGATTTAATTACATCCTCCACAACTCCGTCCGCAGCTGTCCTCACCTGTGTTCCCAGCGGTGACAGAATATCGAGTCCGGGATGGTCCACAGGAGTTTTGTAAAACGGATGAATTTTTCTTCCTGCTCCTGCCCCGGCCTGTGATGGGCTGATATTGCTCACCGGAAGCACAGATGGTATGGATGTAAGATTCTTCATTGTGTCCAGAATTTTAAAAATTTCATCAATTTTTTTCCTCTGGTTATTTACAAGAACCTCCATCTTTGAGTTTCTCAGAGTTGTAAGGTGTACCAGTGTTATATCGCTGGTAGAGTCAATTCTGGAGTACAGAGAGGAGATATTGTGATCCTGGAAAATATCCGGGGGGTTGGATTTGAAAAGATTACGGTATATCTCCTGGTCTCTGGCCTTTAGATCCACAATTACCTTGTCCAGTATCTCCATCTTCTCAGCCACCTTTTTATACTCCTGCTCCATAAGCTGGTTCTGCCGGATTATCAACTCCTCCCGTTTTGTATTTAAGATCAGGGCAAATACAATATAATACAAAACCGCCAGGAGTACAGATGTAATAAAAAAGCGCAGAGCCACTGATAATTTGCCCCTGATACCCAGCTTGTCTTCCACAAATCTGAGCTGTTCTTTATTGAATTTGTATTTACTCATAATAAAGTGTTAACCCCTGGGGCTAACAAGAGCCCTGAACTCTTCGGCCCCGATATCTCTATTATAGTAGTTGAGCGGATTAACCGGTCTGTTTCTGTAAATTACTTCGTAGTGTAGATGAGGACCTCTTGATCTCCCGGTGTTGCCCATCAGACCGATTTGCTCACCCCTGACAACCATCCTGCCCATAGATATCAGGGCATTTTTGAGATGTGCATATCTTGTTTTATATCCAAAACCGTGGTCAACAATAATAAAATTTCCGTAACCGAAAAAGTCATAACCAATTTCCACAACCTTTCCGTTACCTGTAACATATACCGGATCCCCCTGTTTGCCGGAAATGTCTATGCCGTTATGCATTCTGTAAACTCCGTTGAAGGGATCAGGCCTGTATCCAAAGCTGCTTGAAAATCTGATTTTTGGGGAAGTAATGTCCACAGGCGGGATTGCAGGAACGCAGAGTGCAAGTTCATCTGCATTCTTAGCCAAAGTGTTAACCTCATCAAAAGACTTGGATTGCAGAAAAGCCTTTTTATACAGTATATCCATGTTTTCTGCAGTCCTGGAAAGAATACCCGAGCGGTCAAAGCTCTTTAGATAGGAGTATCTGTCCACCCCGCCGAAACCGGCCGCTCTTACCTCAGAGGGGATCTCCTCCATACCGAAAACCGGTCTGTAAACATAGTTATCCCTCATCTCCAGTGCCACAAGAGAGTGGTTGATCTCCTCAAACCTCTTGTTCATCAATTCCAGTTTATTTGCAAGATCCTCAGACTTTCTCATAAGGGAGATCATCTTTGGACTCTCCAGTTTGAAATATTCTGAGTATATTGCATAATAACCTAATGAGAGAGCAACGGTAAGCAGAAATAACAGAAAATTCCTTGACAATCTTACCTTTGCAGGGATCTTGTGAAGTTCATACGCTAAAGTTTCCGGATTAAATTTATATCTGCGTTTTCTGGGCATTAATAAATCTTAAGGTATTATTTCCCGCAAATTTAATTAATTTTAATAAAAAACCTATTTTTGTGATTCATTTTAGTATCCTCAAATTCAATTTAAGATATGACCTCAAAAGAGATAAGAAACAGATTCCTTGAGTTTTTCGCTTCAAAGGGACACAAGGTAATACCCTCTGCCCCAATGGTAGTAAAGGATGATCCGACCCTGATGTTTACAAATGCAGGGATGAATCAGTTTAAAGAGTGGTTTCTCGGGAACACTCCCGTTAAATACAAAAGGGTAACAGACACTCAGAAATGCCTTAGAGTAAGCGGAAAACACAACGATCTTGAGGAGGTTGGACATGACAGTTACCACCATACTATGTTTGAAATGCTCGGCAACTGGAGCTTTGGGGATTATTTTAAAAAAGAGGCAATTGAGTGGGCCTGGGAACTTCTCACAAAGGAGTACGGGCTGGATCCTGAGAGGCTATATGTTACAGTATTCGAGGGGGATCATGGAGACGGTCTTGAGAAAGACACTGAGTCTGCTGAACAATGGATGAGGTTTTTACCCAAAGAGAGAATTTTGATGGGCAACAAAAAAGATAACTTCTGGGAGATGGGTGAAACCGGACCCTGCGGACCCTGCAGCGAAATTCACATTGATCTCCGGGATGAAAAGGAGATAGCCGAAAAAGATGGAGCCCTCCTGGTAAACACCTCAGATCCAAGAGTCATTGAGATATGGAACCTGGTTTTCATACAGTATAACCGCACCTCCGGGGGCATTCTGGAACCTCTGCCCGAGAAACATGTGGACACAGGTATGGGTCTGGAGAGATTGTGCATGGCCCTGCAGGGGAAACAGAGCAACTACGACACCGATCTTTTCACAGGAATGATCTCGGAAATTTCCCGTTTGTCAGGCAGGAGCTATGGTGAATCAGATGAGGTTGCCGTTGCCATGAGGGTGATCGCAGACCATATAAGGGCAATCAGCTTTTCAATTGCTGACGGACAGCTTCCCTCCAATGTCAAGGCCGGGTATGTAATAAGAAGAATACTCCGGAGAGCAGCAAGGTACGGATATACATTTCTTGGCCTTGATGAGCCATTTCTCTGCAGGCTTGTGGACAGGATAGCAGAGGATATGGGGAGTACATTCCCCGAGCTTTTATTCCAGAAAAAGCTGATCGAAAAGGTTGTACGGGAAGAGGAAGAGGCCTTTTTGAGAACTCTCGGCAAAGGTAT